>NZ_AUCT01000020.1 GCF_000429905.1 Desulfatibacillum aliphaticivorans DSM 15576
TCCCCGTTGCACCTTTTTGCCGCTGGAATGCTCCGACGGCGTCAGTCCCATATAAGCCCACAGATCCCGGGGCTTTCGAAAACGCTTCATATCCCCCAACTCCGCCGCCAGCATCACCGCTATCCGATCCGATACGCCTTTAAAACCCCGGTATATCTCCACAAGATGGGCCGACTCCCATTGGGCGGCATGGGTTTGAATCGCCTCTTCGATTTGCTCCACTCTCCTCTGGCGCTCAATAGCTGTCTCCAAATACTCTATCTTGGTCGTCTCAAGATAGCCGTCCCCCATGTTCAGATCCCGGACCCATTGCGCGTAGGCCCCGGACCACCGCGTCTTCATGGGATAAACATATCCATGGCGGAGCAGGAAAGCCTTGAGCCGTTGCTTGACGCGCTTGGCATCATCCACCGCGTCTTCCCGGCAACGCACCATGTCCCGCATGGACTCGTTTATTTCGGAAGGGACGTGCACCTCCGTCAAATCTCCGGAACGATGCAGCCTGGCCAGATTCCGGGCGTCCCGAGAGTCCGTCTTAATACGATCTCCGGACTTTTTGGGAATCAGGGACGGCGCCGCTACCATGCAGGGAAATCCTTTGGACCGGATGTAACGGGCCAGCCAGTATCCGCATGGCCCCGCCTCATACACGAACCGAAGATCTCTCCCTTGGGAAGACAGCTTACGCAGCATTTTATCCACCACCGCCGTGTTGTTAGACCATGTTCCAAACATGTCAACCTCTCCGCTTGCCCCTTCCGCCGTTGCTGCGACGATGCTTTCTTTGTGGACATCCATTCCGACATACAGTACCTTGTTCATGACCCCTCCTTGATGTGGCTCTGAGTGATTGAAAACTACACGCTTCCAATTACTTAACCCACGGTTTCAAGGAGCGGGTCAACCCCATTGGCCTGAATCGCCGCCCGTATTACCCATAATATCTACGATGTCGGAGCGCCCAGGGATGAGGAATGTTTGACGGCCGTATTTTTATTCGAATGGAGGATGAGGCGGAGGTATGCACTCCCACGTGCAACATGGGATCGAGAATAAAGGATGCCGTTTGAGGCGTCATGGGGACGAAAGACATTTTTGGCGTTGGGAAAGAGATTTGGTCGCGCCTTTTGTGCTTTGCACCCAGGCAGCAAACTGCGCTGCCTGGGCCACCCAAAGAATAAGGTTGCCGCTTCGCGTCGTTTTTTGGATAGGTGCGGCAACCTGCGCTGCCTGGGGCGCCCAAAAAACGGCGTCGTGAACAAGCTTCCCCACCTATAAAACATCCATGCATTAAGGACCGGTTCAAGTCAGAACATCATAGATGAGTTCAAGCGTTTCCTGCGCTTTGTCAAAAATTTTCTCAGCCTCGTGTTCAGGATAAAGATAAGCGCAGCCTTCCATGTGAGGAACAGTATCAACAAGCCATACGGCCCAGGATTTAGGAATGCTATCCTCATCAGACAATCGAGCCTTGAGGCTTCCAAGGACGTCGCACATGGCCGAATACTTGTCGGCGTCTAACCCCTTGCCCATTCTTAAAGGGAGAAGGAAATCCAAGACGGTTTTTTCCAGTTCCTTTTCCACTTGGCGCAATTCCCATATCTCAG
The DNA here is from genome assembly GCF_000429905.1 of Desulfatibacillum aliphaticivorans DSM 15576. Lineage (NCBI taxonomy): Bacteria > Pseudomonadati > Thermodesulfobacteriota > Desulfobacteria > Desulfobacterales > Desulfatibacillaceae > Desulfatibacillum > Desulfatibacillum aliphaticivorans. The sequence goes on from NZ_AUCT01000020.1 coordinate 1,608, forward strand.
ATATTAATCCAACACCGCGCCTTTGGCGGCGGAGGACACCAGCTTGACGTACCGGCGCATGTATCCCGGCGGGATTTCCCTTTGCACGGGCTTCCAGTTGGCGCGCCTTTTTTCAAGCTCTTCCTTGGAGACAAGAAGATCCAGCTTGCGGGCCGGAATATCTATGGATATTTCATCCCCATTTTCCACCATGGCTATAGGGCCTCCCGCCGCTGCTTCCGGCGATACATGTCCGATGCACGGGCCTGACGTGGCGCCGGAAAAGCGCCCGTCCGTGATGAGCGCCACCTGCTTGTATCCGGCCATGTCCAAGCCCATGGTGACGGCCAGGGTTTCGGGCATGCCCGGCCCTCCCTTGGGGCCCTCGTTGCGGATGACCACCACGTCCCCTTCCCGGATCGTTTCTTCGCGCACGGCTTTCAGGGCGTCGTGCTCGGACTCGAAGACCCGGGCCTTGCCGGTGAACACCCGCATGGATTCGATGACGGCGGATTGTTTGATCACCGATCCTTCGGGCGCCAGGGAGCCGAAAAGGGCCGCCGTGCCGCCTTCCGCCAGATAGGGGTTGTCCTTGGGCCGGATGACCGCGGCGTCCTTGACCGTAGCAAAGGCCAGGACGTCTTTCAAGGGGCCGCCGGCAACGGTCATGGCCTCCGTATTCAGATCCTCTTCCAGCATTTTCATGACGCCCTGAACCCCTCCTGCCATGTGCAGATCGATGATTCCATGGGGGCCGTTGGGGGCGATGCTGGTGAGGGTGGGGATTTTCGCGCTGTATTCGTTAAAGGTTTCCAGGGGAAGCTCCAACTCCATAGCCCGGGCCAGGGCGGGCAGATGCAGGGTGGAGTTGGTGGAGCCGCCGATGGCCAAATCCACCATCACGGCGTTCAACAGGGATTTTTGGTTCAGCACCTGCCGGGCGTTGACGCCTTCCTCCACCAGGGAGACGATGCGCATGCCGGTTTTTCGGGCGAAGGTCAGTTTTTCGGACAAAAAGGCCGGGACGTTGGAAGAGCCGGGCAGGGTCATGCCCAGAGCCTCGGCGATGCACTGGAAGGTGTTGGCCGTGCCCATGACTTCGCACGAGCCGCAGGTGGCGGCCGTGGCGCAGGACATCTTGGCTTCCAGGCCGTCGTAGGACTGATGGTTGACGCTGCCGTTCATTTGAGGCGTGTGGCGGATGCTCCAGGAGTTGGGGCCGCCGGTCAGAAAAATTGAAGGCAAGTCCAGCCTAGCCGCGGCCATGAGCATGCCGGGGATGATTTTGTCGCACCCGGCGATGAAAACAATGCCGTCGTAACGCATGCTGCGCACATGGGTTTCGATCATGTCCGCGATCAAATCCCTCTGGGCCAGGACATAGCGCATGCCTTCATGGCCCTCGGTGATGCCGTCGCAGGGCGCGGGCACGTTAAACTCAAAGGGCAGGCCGCCGGCCGCGTGCACCCCTTCCTTGACCCGCAGGGCCAGGTTCTGCAAATGCATGTGACCGGGATTGATGTCGGTCTGGGAGCTCGCCACGGCGATGAGGGGCTTTTGCCCGGCCTCCTCCATGTCGGTTCCGGTGCCCTGGAAGATGGTTTTACGAACAATGCTGATGGGAAAGTCGCTGTCATCGAAAATGGAATGGCTTTGGGGCTTTTTCATGGCGGACCTCCTGATTTATGTTATTGGCGTCAAATATATCGTTGAGTCCTATGCTGATAAAGCCGCCGCTGCTAATAATTTATAATGACAGGCGGCCGCAGCAGAGCAGTACCGCGCCGGGCGCGGAGGGCGCTTGGTTCGACCTGGATGTAATCAAATATTCACAAAGTTGGATGAACTGACGCCCTTTCCAACGCCAACGCCTCGTTCCCATGCTTTGCGTGGGAATGCATACATAAGCATCTGAAATCAATTAGACTTCAAAGGAAGAAAACCCTTCCGAAATCCACGAGGCGCCTTTGTCGAACAACGCCATCCGCCCGCCGACCAACCCTGGTCTCGACAATCTTCCCCAGGCCGCGCCTTTTGTTGCTAAGGCAACCCAGGCAATACATTACATTGCCTGGGCCACCCGAAAAAACGGGCGGGGCAAGCCCCGCGCCCTACACCATTGTTGGCCGTCCCCGTTATCCCGCGCCGTGGATGGCGCCAACGTCTTTCCGGCAATGTAGTGCAGGCCCCCGTGTCTGCCATGGGCGCCCACCGGGGCCGCCGCTGCATGGTTATGGAATCACCCTACAGGCCGCAATCAGGCAAACACGTCAATCCATTCCAGCCAGGGCATTTTTTCCTCGGGCGGGCCGCCCTCTTTTTTCAGCTTATGGGTCAGATGGGCCAGGACCGTGTCCACCTGCCTGAGGTATCGCCATTTTTCGTCCAGGGACAGGCAAAAATCGTCCCAATGGGTCCAGTAGATCTGCTTGGGATTCACGTATCCGGCGGTTTCCGCGTACCATTTGTCCCAGTAATCGGCCTTGTGGAGATCCAGCCCGCCTACGCCCAAAAAGGCCACGTCCGCCTCGCATCCTTTTAAGGAGCCTTCCACCCAGTTGGCGCTGCCCTGGTTGAAAAAGGTTCCGGCCGGATGGGTGAAATGCAGGGCGTGCACCTGGCCTTCGGCCCAGGCGCTGCTTCTGGCCGGCGGCCGCAGGGGCGCCGTGATTTTTCGTCCCGGCCTTAAGAGCAAACGCAGGATAAAGGGAAAGGCCAGATGAATTCCCGGGATGAACCGGACTGAAAAATCGCCGATCTCCACGGGCTTTTTGGGGTCCACCACGCAGATCTGGCTTTCGGGCAGCCCCCCGCCCCGGCAGACGTTGGCCACGGACTCGCACCCGTAAACCACGGCGCCGGTGGCTTTGGCCACGTGGGCCAGGTCCAGGGCGTGATCAAAATGGGCGTGTGTGATCAGGATAGCGTCGGCTTGATCCACCTGGGCGTCGTTCAGGGCCTTTTCTATACGCTTTGGATTGGGCTGGATTTTCTTCAGAAAAACGGTTTTGGCGTCCACCCGGGTGAAATACGGGTCCACCAGGATGGTGGATTTACCATCCTTGAGAACAAGGCAATTGGTTCCGCGAAAACTGGCCTTAACCTGGGGCTTTTCAATGTCAGACATGGGTTTCCTCGCTTTCTTGAAGGGCGAGCCTCGCCTGATGCTCTTTGCGGGTTAAGAGAACCATCAGGGCGGGCGCCAGGACAAAATCCGCCAGCAAGGCCAGCAGGATGATCATTGCCGTGAAAATGCCGAACTGGATGGATGTGCTCAAACTGGCCGCCAAAAGCACCAAAAAGCCGGAGCACAAGACAAGAGACGTGATGAGCAAGGCCCGGCCGGTTCCCAGCAAGGTGCACCGCACCGCCTTTTCCGGGTCCATCCCGCTGTCGAAATATCGCCTGAAGTTATACATGAAGTGCATGGTGTCGTCCACCACAAGGCCTATGGCGATGCTTCCGATCATGAGCGTGTTGAGGTTGAGCATCACCCCGGAGTGGGCGATCACGCCCATCACCAGCACAATGGGCAGCAGGTTGGGGAACATGGAAACCACCCCGGTTTTGACGTGCCCCACCAGCCAAATCATCATGAAGGTGATAACCACAAAGGCGATGGCGTAGCTTTTGGTCATGCTTCGCAAGGCGGCCGGGATGGTCTTTGCCATGAGCGCTGTCTCGCCCGTAACCGTTAATTGGACGGAATCCTCGTCAAAGACCTCGTGGTATACGCGCCAGATTTCCTGAATAAAGGCCTCATAAACCACCGAGTCCTCCCACGGCGCCTTAAAAGTGACCCTGGCCTTGGAAAAGCGTGTATCCGTGACTTTTTCCAGGTCGTCCGCTCCGCTGTTTTCAAACAACAACAACTCCTGGGCGATGGCCTGCCGGGAATCGGGAATGGAATAATAGGCCGGATCGTTTTCGTGCAAAGCCTGATTGATCTCCCGCACCACGTCCAGGATGGAGATGATCTTGCCCACGTGCAGGCCCTTTAGCTCAAAAGGCTCCATACGCCGGCAAAAGGCCTGGAGCTTGTCCATGTTTACGGGTTCGTACAAGGCTTCGGCTTGACCAAAGTCCACCACGGCTTCCAGGGTCAACACGCCGTCCAGGCGCTGGTCCAGGTCCAGAATGTGATGCTTCGCCTCCGTGCTGTCAGGCAGGTACTCCACAATGTTGTCCGAAAATACCAGGTCATGGAGAAAACTGGCTGAAACCGCCATCAAAGCCATGCTTACGATGACGACGAGCCAGGGTCGAGCCGTGGAGATTTTAGCGAAAAAGAGCAAAAAACGGTCCATGAGCATGGTCTGGCGGCTCTGGGCTTTGGCCGCACGAATAGGAAAAACGGCCAGCATGGCCGGCAGCATGGTCAGGGTGAAGGTCAGGGCCAGCATCACGCCGATGGCTGCAAAGACGCCCAGTTCCGCCAGGGCCGTGAGTTCGGCCATGGAAAAGGACAGCAGTCCGGCTGCGGTGGTCATGCTGGTCATGACAATGGCAAGGCCCGAATGGCCCAGGGAGTAAGCGATGGCGTCCTCCTGGCTGGCCCCCTCGTTCAGCCTGCGGTAGAAAATCGCCAGGATGTGCACCGAATCGGCCACGCCCACGGCCACCAGAAACGCCGGGATGATGGACGCCGTCAGTTTGAACGGAACCCCGAAAACAGGAAACAAGCCCATGGTGCAGACCAAAGCGGCCCACACGATGAAGGAGGGATAAAACACCCCGGAAACCCGTCTAAAAATCAGCACCAGAAAGAGCATGCTGGACATCATGGCCAGCATCATGCACAACCGGGTGTCGTCCATGACCGCCTTGTTGAAAACAACCGCAATGGCAGGCCCGCCCGAATAGACCAGGTCGAAATCCCTGGTTTCATGCCGGGCGACGATCTCCTTGACCGCCTTATCCACTTGCAGGTTTTCTTCGTTGGAAAAATAACGCAGTTCAGGCTTTTCCCCGGACTCCTGCGCCGCCCCGGAGTCAAACGCATCAAAGGCGTCTTCCGAATCCGCGGAAAAGCCCTCGTCAAAAACATCGAAGGCGTCGTCGCCCTTGGCGGCGCCTTCCGCCACCACCGCTTCCGTCTCGATGACGATGGCGGCGGTTTTCAAATCCCTGGATATCACATGATTGATGTACAGAGGATTTTGCTGGACCCGCTTTTTCAAGGCCGCGAAATCCCCGGGGCTTTCCGGCCATTCCTCGGTCAGATCCTCCACGATTAACTCATCGGCCTCTCCCCGGGTGTTGCGAACGTTGATGAGGCTCGTAACCTCCTTGACGTAGGGAACGTTTTCCTCCAAATCCTCGGTGAGGCTGCGGAGCTTTTCAAAAAATTCCGGGGAAAACACCTCCCCGCCCCGGGCGCCGATGATCACCACTTCGGAGCGCCCGAACTGATCCCGAAACTCGTTAAAGTCCATCCGGTCCGGATCGTTTTTATGCAGCAGGGCTTCGGCCGATGTGTCTACGGTGATGCGCGGGATCTGCAAGGCCAACAAGGCGATAAAAGCAAAAATGACCGCCAGGGTCATTTTTGCGTGTTTATAAAAAAAATGCCCGCTTTGCTCAAAAGCCCGTTCAATGCGCGCCTTTGCGTTCGCCATGAATTCTCTTTTCTGTATTTTCTCCACCGCTGGTAAAATCCAAGGCCGTTGTTGTTGCGGCGGCGTACGGAGACATTTAGGTTAATGAAAAAATGCAACGAAAGGTGGAGGAATGTTAACATAAACCCGGCGCTCTAACAAGGAGTTCCAAGACGCTTTGCGTCAAAAATGCGGCCTATGGCATCAGAACCGGTTGCCCCTCACCAATGAACCTGCAGACGTTTCTTGATAGCGATCATCAGTTTCGGGGGCGCATTATTTGTATTTTTTGATAAATTAACTTTAATATGCCGTCAAAAAGAGCTATGGTGGGTAATGCACCTGTATTTGCAATGACTATTTCAGCCCGCCGAACTTAAAGATGTTGCATTCAAGAAGGAGAATTAAATGGAAACCGTCGCTGATCTGCCCCCTGCTTTGGACGCCAGGACGTCTATTAGAGGCGCCAAGGAACACTATTGCGAAAATTGCGGAAACCTTATTCCATCCAAATTACCAAACTGCCCCCACTGCCATGCTAAGCAAAAATCCGGCTTGGACAAGCCGTCCCTGATTCTTATCACCTTGTTCTTTGGGGTGCTTGGAGGGCACAAGTTTTATCTGAAAAGATATGGCATGGGAATTTTTTACTTTCTGTTCTCATGGACCGGCCTGACCTTTATCGGCATGATAATTGAGTTAATTATCTATGCAGCAACCGACGCGGAAAAGCTCCGGGAAAAGCATCCGGAAGTCAATAACCTGGCCCCGGTCATTGTCATACCTGTGGTCGGCTATGCTGTTTTCATGATAGGCATTTTGGCGGCCATCGCCGTTCCAAACTTTATTTCGTATCGGATGAAGGCTTACGACAAGGCGGCGCAAACTGCGGCGCATTCCGCATATTATGCGTCCCAGGCCTACTTTGCGGAAAAGCCCGAGGGAGCGGCCTCCGTGGACAATCTTATTCAATATGGATATTCACCAACAGCGGGAGTTAAACTCGTAATCGACCCGAATACTTATGAAGAATTGATGATCAGGGCTTACCATTCCAATGGCAAGACAATGTACACCATAGACGCCTACGGCCAGCAATCGATGATGGAGAAGCCCAGAGGGTATGCATTGCCGGAATAGCGGAAAAAATCCGGACCTGAACCCCATAAACCATGGCCGCGCGATCCAGGATCGCCGGGCGCGCCTTTCAGGAGCGGCGAAAGTATATCGGCCCGGCGGCAGGTCCTGATGCACAGCATTTTCAGGCCCGGATTTTTCCATTGTGAATAAGGACGATCCCAGGGGCCGGGGAGACGTGCTTACGGCCCCCCAAGCCGCCCTTATTCGTGGTCCAACAGTTGCTTCTGCTCCAACAAGAGACTCTTTAATCGATCCAGGTTGCCCGGATTGCTTTGCATGGGAATGCCCATCCAATCGCAGTATTCCAGGAACTCCTCCGGCTTTTCCGTCATGTATTCGTCCATGAATCCAATGCCGTCCAGGACGATGGCCCCGCCTGAATGCCGGGGAAAATTCTCATTGGCCAGAGCCTGATCCCAGCCGTCAAAAACCTGATGCCGAAACTTGACCCAGCCGGGCGTCATCCACCAGACCAGCTCTCCGCCGGCCAGTTCGTCCGTGATTTGGGCGCGTTCCTCCTCGCCGGCTATCATGTCCATGCAGTGGGTGGCCTGAATTCTTTTCACGCCGTCGCCCAGGCTTTCGATGATGTTCTGCATGGTCTTGGTTGGCTCGTCCGCGTTCACGTAGCAAAACTTGCCGCCGTAGACCACAATGACCTTGTCCGTCTTCTCCTTGGCCTTGGCGACCTGGTTGCGCAACTGCTTCTCCAGTTCCTGCACGTTTTGATGAAGCCCGGGCTTGGTGAAGTACAAATATTCCGTATCCAGAAAGCCTTCCTCCTGCAAGCGCTTGAGCTCCGGGCTCAGGGTGCCGCAGGCCACGATGGCTATGCCTTTAAATGAATCGCTCATTATCAAATCTCCTTTCGGGAGTTGCTCTCAGGCTGCCTTTATGTTCGGGCCGGCGCTCGATCGCCGGAAAAGAGCGCCGGCCCTTTTAATGGGGAGGAGATTGGAGGTAACGCCGAGTTCCCCATGTACAGCCCTTATGTTTCGCCTGTGCCAGTTCGGCTATAAGGCGCGTACGGCTTCCGCCAGGTCCTCCAGGTCCTTGGCGTCCGGATGCCCTGCGGCTGCGGGGGCGTCGCCGATCCACGGAGGCGGCTCGGGTTTCGCCTTGACCTTTTCCAGGACCTTGGGGTTGACCTCGCCCTGGCAGGAATAGGTCCCTGCAACCGCAGCCCCTTTAAGCAGGGATTTAGCGTATTCCATGGCCCCGTTGGCGTGAGCCGACCCTTTGGCCGCGCCGTGGGTGGCGAAAAGGAACACCCTGGCGCCTTCAGGCAGGCTTGCCAGATACTCCTGGGACTTGGGGTCGGGCTTGCCCGCCTGGAGCCAGAAACCCACGCCGATCAAATCGTAGTCGCCGGCCTCGGGCGCCTGGGCCAGGGGGAATATGTCTTTTTCTCCGTCAAGATTCTCAAACACAGTTTTGGCCAGTTTTTCCGTATTGCCGGATTGGCTTGAGTAAACCACTAATGATTTCATTGTTCTTCCTTTCCGTCCTTATGCCAGCCCAGGGGGAGTTGCTTAAAGCGGCCGCCGTAGATGATAGGGTCGCCCTTATAGCCCAGGGCCTTGAAGTTGATGTAATCGGTCTTTTCCACCAGATCCAGGGTGTCGCGGCCTCTGGCGGCCATGGTCTTGAAGTCGACTCCCTTGTACGAAAGGGCCTTGAAGTCCACATCCCGTTTGTCCTGGTGGCACCGATCGCACGAGCGCTCCTGAGTCAGGCTTTCGTGGCACTGCACGCAGGAGAGCGCCATTTCCTTGGGCGTGACTTCGTGATTGAGGGACCAATACATCTTGGTTTCCTCCCACTCGTACTCGCCGGAGTACTCGATGCCCGTCGCTTCCGCACCGATTTTAAAGGCCTGGTCCCAGTCCACGTTCTTCCAATATCCCTTGGGGCCGAACAGGTTGGGCGTTAAAAGCGTCCTGTTGTTCTTGTCCGCTGGCTGTTTGCCTGCCATGATCTTGAAAGGCGCAATGCGCGACTTGGCGTCCTTGATTCCGCCCACGGGCTGGGTGATTTCCGTCACGCCGTCGTCGTCGATTTTATCGCCGATCAAGTAGCGCTCCACGGTGCCGTTGTACCAGGCGTAGGTTGGCTGGACGCTTTCGTCCCAAAGGAACTCGCCTTTTTTCCAGAAGTAGTCGGGCATGCCGTATTTGTCTTTGTGCACCTCGCGTTTTTTGTCCCCGGCCTTGGACCAGTCCCACCATGTTTTGGTGGGCTTGCACTTGGCGTAAACCGGGCTGTGACAGGTCATGCAGGCGATGTGCTCGCCGTGGCGGTTCAGGTGATGATCCAAAAGATTGTTGCCGTGGTGAGGCTGGCTGGTATGGCAATCCTCGCAGCTTCGGGCGCCTTCGGCCACGGGCAGGGACAGGGAGCGTCCGGAAATCTTATGATTCCGGGTTTTGTGGCAGTCGTGGCACTGGAAGTCCAAGTCGCCCATGTGCACGTCGCATTTCCGGGTCGGATAATACAGGATGGCGTTCATGTCTCCGTGTTTGACCGCGTCGCCGCCCCCGCCCTGGAAGTGGCAGTCTCCGCATGTCTTGCGTGAAGGCTTGCCCACATGTTCCGCGATCTCGACAAGATCCAGTTGCGGATAAGGCATGCCTGCATCCGTGGGAACCTTGGCGTAGGTGTCCGTGGTATCGTGGCAGATCAGGCAGTCAATATGGCTTTTGTCCGTAAAGTCAAAGGTCTCGTCTTTCCAGCCGTATCCTGCATGGCAGCTTGTGCACCGGGGCCAGTTGGAAGGCAGGGCGATGCAGAAGTTGTTGATGGTATTGGTGGCCTTGCCCGAGTCCACGCGCTTCTCGCCGTCCACGGTGTAAGGGGACGGGCCTTTCCACAGCCAATGGGCGCTTTTGAGCATGTCTTCGCCCTGGTCTTCGTGGCAGCGCAGGCATTCGGTGGTCACCTGGGTGGGGCTGGGGTTCTTGGGCAGCTTGACCAGCTTGGAGTGGTCCGGGACGTTCTTGCCATGGCAGTCGGTGCAGCCCATGGGGCCTTTTTCCTGCTCTTCGTGGCAAGTCATGCACTGCCTGTGATACGCGGCCTTCAGGCCCGGACGTTCGGGGAATTCCGGGTTGAAAGCCTCCTGATGGCAGGCCGAGCACTTGGCTGTCTCGGACGCGCCGGGTTCGTCCGCGCTGGCGTGATGGCACTTGAGGCAGTCGCCGGTTACGTTGGCGTGCTTCTTGTGCATAAACCGCACGGGCTCGTACATGTCCTGGTCTTTGTTCACGATGGGACTGTTCAGCACCACGTAGGCGTAGTCCTGGTCATTCAGCGTGGGAGCGTTCTCGCCCAGGCGCTGCTTGCGCTCCCAGGCGGTTTCGTCCTTGACCTTTTTTACAAAAGGAGGGACTTCCTTGGCCCGCTCCATGGCCGCGACCTGTGCGGCCGGAGACCAGGGGGTTCCGTCAGGATTGACCTTCTCCGGCGGTTTGGGCGGAGAAGGAACCTTTTTAGGCGCCTTTTCCGGGGCCGCAGCAAAAGCCTGGGAAAGCGTGCTCCCGGCGTCGTAGTTTATGAAAAACAAGCCTCCTGCAATCAGGATCAGGGAGGCGGAAATAATCAACAGGGGTTTAAATAGAGTCCGCATGGCATCAAGCCTCCTTTCTCCGGGCGCTAAGAACAGGCAGGAAGGTCACCGCCAGCCTGTACAAGAACATGATGGTCGCAACCAGGCCGACGGTCACCAGAATTTCTCCGATTGCCGGATAGTAGGAGTGTTGTGCAAAGGGCGGCTGATACCCCACGATAAACACGTTGATGCGGTTTAAAACCACGCCGCCGACCACCATGGCCGCCGCTGTAAACAGCAGCCCCGGAGTCTTTCTGACCTTGGGAATCCAGAGCATGCACCAGGGGATGATGACGCCCAGGAGCATTTCCGTCATAAAGGCGAAAGACTGGGCCGATCCGTCCCACAGGTAGACGTAGGTCCCGCGGACCAGCATGTCGCCGATCTTGAGGCCGCCGTAAATTCCCAACAGCAGCAGGGTGATTCGGGTGAGGGGTCCTAATACGTCCATTTCGCGATCCAGCTTGAGGGACGACGTGGCGATGATGGTTTCCACAACCACCATGGGATAGCCAAGGGATATGGCCGAGGTGAGAAAAAGCAGGGGAAGGATGGGCGTGTACCATAAAGGATGCAGCTTGGTGGGCGCGATGAGCATGAGGGACCCCAGGCCCGATTGATGCATGCAGGAAAGAACGACTCCCAGGATGATGAAAACCCACATGAGCTTGTTGATAATCTTGTCCAGGGAATCCACCATGGGAAACCTGCCGCGAAAACGCTCCGCAACAATGGGGAAAAACTCGATGTACAGCACCGTGAGGTAGATCATGACGCACATGGCCACCTCGAACAGCACGGAATTGGGCTGCCAGAAAATCGCCGGCTTCCAGATGGCCCAGGAGCGCCCGATATCCACGAACAAGCCCACGGCCACAAAGGTATAGCCCAGCATGGCGGTCAGCAAGGCCGGCCTCGTGACCGCCTCGTAATGATGCCTGCCGAAAATATGCGCCAGGGCTGCGGTGGTGAATCCGCCGGCGGCCAGAGCCACGCCGCTGGCCACGTCAACGCCGATCCACAGGCCCCAGGGATAGATGTCGGTCAAATTGGTTACGAAACCCAGCCCCTTGATGTACCGGGCCAGGATAAAAGGCGCCGCGGCCGCCATAAAGGCCAGCATCACAAATACCCCGGGCGTCCAGAACGGGGAGTTTATGGGTCTTGGTTGTGCGTGATTACTCATTGTCCGCCCCCCTTTCCTCCGAAATATCCTCACCGGTCATCTGCCTTCGGTTGAAAACCCACATGCCTCCGGCCAGGGCGGCGAACAAGGTGATGGGCGCCCACAGGAACTTGAACATGGTGTGCTGAATGGTCTCGGGCAGGGTGGGCAATGGCTTTTTGGGCAATGTAAGAAAGCCCAGCTTTTCAAAAGGATGCTCGCTGATGTACATCCAGCTGGCGCCGCCCACCTCCTCTTCGCCGTAAACCTTGTTGATGTAGCGGCCGGGATCCTTCTTGATTTTATCCTTGGCCAGGGCCAGCACCGTGTCGCGCTTGCCGAAGGTGATTGCCTCCACCGGGCATACGCTGGCGCAGCCGGGCTTGCCGCCCTCTTTACTGATGCGCTCAAAGCAGTAGGTGCATTTGCGGACCTCGGGGGTGAAGGGCTGGTCGTATTCGTATGCGGGAATGCCGAAGGGGCACGCCACCATGCAGTAGCGGCAGCCGATGCATTTACTCTTGTCGTAAATGACCGCCCCGTTTTCCTGCTTGGTCAGGGCGCCCACAATGCACGCGGACACGCAGGCGGGATCCTGGCAATGCATGCATTGGATTTTTGCGTAGGCGGGGATCAGACGATTTTGCTCGTCTTTCTTCCCCGGATAGTAGCGGTTGACCACCGTAAAGGCGTTTTGGTCCGGCCTGCGCTTGCAGTCCAGAACCCGGGAATCGTCAAAGGCGACTTTCGGCTCGGGCAGATGGTTCACCTCATTGCAGGCCTGTTCGCATTTTCTGCAGCCCACGCACTGGGTCAAGTCCACCAGGCACCCGAATGGGTCAGCCGGCGCCCTGCTGCGGGATTCCGCCTTTGCCGTTCCCGCCTTTGCCGACACTGCTCCTCCCACAGCGACCGCAGACGTTTTCATAAAAAACCGGCGCGAAATGTTCACTCCAACCTCCTTCTCTCTTCAACTCGGCGTGTTTACAGGTTCAGCTCATTGCGTCCGAAGCGCCATTGCCCCGAACATACGTTTCAAATATTTGTTTCATAATCTCATATAACAAACATTTAGATCCATTTTATTTATTGGGCGGGGCGAACAGTGCCGGCTGTCCGCCCCTTGCCCGGGGAGGCTCGAACAGAAATGGATGGCTTTTTTTTCTGTTCTCGCCATGCTCTCTTGTTTAAAAGTTGATAATGAACTCCATAGCCAGCCTGGTCGCGGTGTCGTCGCTTTTCGCGCCCAACGCCTCAGTGGCCTCCTCAATGCCGTCGCCGGGAAAGAAGGCTGAGGCCTGCCCTTTGATGAAGCTGTTCTTGGAAGTCGCAAAAGTGACTTCGTTGTCCCATTCCGTTCCCACGTAGCCGCTGCTAACCGGGGACGGGCCTTTTAACGGATTGACCAGGTTGTAGATTTCAAAGTCTTCGTTCCAGTTGAACACGTTGACGTTTGTTCTGAAGATCAGGAACTTTTTCGGGGCGATGGTGACGCCGGCGCTGTATAAGGTCATGCCAGGGTTGTCGCCGCGGCCTCCGCCGAGGCCTGTGTAGTTCTGCACGCCGCCCGTAAAAACCGGGGTTCCGTTTCCGTAAAGCTCGGGTAAGTACCCGTAAATCAGGGAGCCCAAAACCATGTTGGTGTCGCCGATGATGGTGTTCTCGCCGCCCCAGGCGTTGGCGAACCGCTGGGCGTTTGTGACGCCTTCATAGCCGCCCAATTCGTCGTCAGAGGGATCGTCGTCTCCCGAGGTGTACATAATCCCCAGGTGAGGCTTGACCTGAAAACCGGCCTGCTCCTTAAAATCGTAAGAGAAATCCGCCGCCAGGGCGTAGGCGTTGATGTCGTAGTCATCGTATTTCAAACCCACGTCCTCGGCCTGGCCGAACTGATAGACCGCCTCGCCCATCCAGGAGAATCCCCCGGAAGTTCCCGTGTATAAGATCCCGGCGTGATGGGAGTCTGTGTCGGGAATTCCGCCGGCGATGCCAAAGGGCGCCCCGGCCAGATAATTCAACAGGTCGCGGGCGGGCACGTCCCGGATGCGGTCAAAGGCATACAAAAATTTAACCTTGTTGGCCTTATTCGGCTTCCAGGCCAGATATCCCGCGTACACCGTGCGGTCGTTGTCGCCGTCGTCGGACAATAAATTGGGGGCGCTGCCGATATCGTTGTCGGACAGCTTGAAAAAGCCCACGTTCACATCCAGTTTGTCGGAATCCCTGGTCAGCCAGAATCCGGGATTGTCGTCCCCGTAAACCAGCCCGGCCCCTTCCATGGCGTCCAGATGCCAAACGTCCCAGCCTGCATGAAACCGGGTCTTGCTCGGCAGGGCGTAAGACACGTGCAAACGCTCCAGGCCGAAGTTGCTGTCGTCATTGGTCATGCCGCCCCGGGAATCCACCGTGGCGGTGTCCAGGGGACGATCGTATTCCAGGGCTGCGTAGAAGCTCCATTTGCGGTCCTTGGGCAGCGCGTTGAAATGAAGTTTGGCTTCCGTCCGAATATAGTTGTCCTTCACCCAACCGGACTCATTGCCGTGGATGCGGAAAAAATCCTTGTCCAACCCCCCCAACAAAAAACTGTCCGTGTTATCGCTCAGGCCGAAATCCCAGTTGGACTCCGCCGTGGGAATCAAGCGCGCCGTGGCGCCGAAACTCATGAGCACGTCTTTGCCGGTTTTCACTTCAATGCTTCCCGGCCCTACAATGGTTTCTTTGGTGATGTCCTGCACTTCGTCTTCCTGGGCCGTAACGGGGCTCATAAAGGCGATCAGCAACAAGGCAGCAGCGAGAGGAGTCCGCATTTTTCGCATTTTCATATTCCACACCTCCTTGTGTAATTGATCCCTATCTGAGCCGGGCCCGGCTTCCTTCGGCTGCAGGCGAACTCCCGCCTCAGCCGTTGTCCTTTGGAATTACAAAAAGCAGGCCAGCAATTCCCGGCAAAAAATAAATAAGAATAACCTGTTGATATATATTATGATAAAAACATAAATCGCATGTTTTTGCGCCATACGCCCTTGACTACCGCCAATATCAACGTTAATTTGGCATTAACACTTGTTTAAACCTTTAACGATAGGGTTAACATGCTTAAACAGGACTGGAACAGCTATTGGAAAACCGTGGTGGACACCATCCACGACGGCGTGATGATTGTGGACAACCAGGGCGTGGTGGTGAGCATCAATAAGGGCATGGAAAGGATCAGCGGCTTCAAAGCCGGGGAGATGGTGGGGAAGTCGTGCACCATGCTTAACTGCGATATCTGCGAAATCGCCCAAAAAGACGGGGGCGGGCACTGGTGCGCTTTGTTCGCCACAGGGCGGATCAACGAACGCCGCTGCAACATTGTACGAAGGGACGGAAAGACCTTTCCCGTATTAAAAAACGCCTCGCTGTTAAAAGACTCCGAGGGAGAAACCATCGGTGCGGTGGAGACCATCACCGACATCTCGGAACTGATCGAGAAGGATAATCGCATCCAGGAATACCAGCGCGAGTTGCGCAGGGAGGACGGTTTCTTCGGGCTGATCGGCCAATCCGAGCCCATGCGCAGGATATTCTCCCTGATCCGGGATGCGGCCGGATCTGACGCGCCCGTGATTATTTACGGAGAATCGGGGACGGGCAAGGAGTTGGCGGCCCGAGCCATCCACAACAGCCGGGATCCCCAAAAGCCCTTTGTGGCGGTCAACTGCGCAGCTTTGAACGAGCAATTGCTGGAAAGCGAGTTGTTCGGGCACGAAAAAGGCGCTTTCACCGGAGCGGACAAAAAGCGTACAGGCCGGTTTGAAGCGGCGCACGGAGGCGCGATTTTTTTGGACGAGGTCGGAGACTTGCCGCTGAGCACACAGGTCAAGCTGCTTAGGGTGCTGGAGCAAAAAGTCATTGAACGGGTGGGGTCCAGCAAGTCTATCCCCATTAACGTTCGCGTGATTTCAGCCACCAACCGGGACCTCGGCCAAATGGTCAGAGAGGGCCGGTTTCGACAGGATTTGTATTATCGGTTAAACGTCATTCCCGTCCACTTGCCTCCCTTGCGGGAGCGGCGGGAGGACATCCCCCTCTTGTCCACCCATTTTTTAACCAGGGCGCGCCTGAAAAGCGGCAAAAACATTACGGGCATATCCAACGAAGCCCTGCGTATGATCGTCAAGCACGTGTGGCCGGGAAATGTTCGGGAGCTGAAAAGCGCCTTTGAATACGCCTTTGTAACCTGTCATGACGACTTGATTGAACCCCGCCACCTGCCCCCGGTCGTGGCCGGAGCGCCCCTTGCGGACTGCCGGGAGCCGGCGCCCGCGGAGAAATACCAGAGCCCGGACGACAGGGCCAGGACGGAACTCGTCGAGGCCTTGGAAAAATCCAACGGCAACCAGACCGAAGCGGCCAAACTGCTTGGAGTCTCCCGGGTGACGGTCTGGAACAGGATGAAGCGATACGGAGTGGATCTGAAAAGCGTGGTGAACAGATGACCGCAAGTTGCGTTCATACTGTTGACGCGGTTGGAACTTGGGGAAAATGATGCAATAGCAAGATATTGTGAAGGTTTCACAAGCTCTACCTAACCTATGTCGCGCAAGGATGGCATGTTGGCTGCGAACTCGTTCTCATGCTGCCAGACTGTGTCGCAATTCAGGATATGCCCCCGGTGCGGAAAGATGCACGCCCTCTCCCGCAAGTTTGCCTTCACAATAATTCCCTTCACCGGAAAATGCTTCAATTGCGGCCTGAAAATGAACGGAACCGGCGCGGATACAAGATTGGGCCTGTAACGTGGAAAAGCGTTTCAACGCAACGTCATTTAGTTTTTTAGGGATTTTATCGTCTTGAAAATGGCGGAGAGGGTGGGATTCGAACCCACGATCCCGCTTGTGGCAGGATACTGCTTTTCGAGAGCAGGGCCTTCAGCCGCTCGGCCACCTCTCCGCATTGGGGAACAAAATTTGAAAGAAATTTCTTATCTTCATTGGCTTTGTCTGTCAATGGAAAAGCGCGTTTGCTGATTGAGTACGGGCGCGGAACCCATGTTGTTCAATTTCTGATATAGGATTCCTATCGTTTTTGACCAACGGACGCTCTATCCCATTTGATCATTGAAAAATGAGACTCAACCAACTCCGAACGCCCGCCAGAAACTCCCAATCTCCAAATCGTTCCCGGTCGCGCAAGCGTATGTATTTCGGCCTTGCGGACAATATACGGCTATCATGCAGGGGCTGCCTTTTAAATTCGCACTGTTCAGAAAGGGTGATATTTCAACAGTCGTGCTGTTTTTGTCCTTTCCGGGATTGCAAAAGAACGCGGATTTGTTTATGATGCAAATTCCATGTTTTACGGTTAGACTATTTCGGAGGGGAAAGGAAGGGGAATGGCCGGAAAAAAACGATCTGTCCTGATCACCGGGGTCTCCCACTCCTGGGGGAAAAACCTGGTTCCCTTGTTGGAGCAGGACCCGGAGTTCGACCCGATTATCGGCATTGATTTTGAAAAGCCCAAAAAACCGTTCAAGCGCCTTGAATTTTTTCAGGTGGATTTGCATACCCCGCTTTTGGCGGAATTGCTCCAGGTGGCCCGGGTGGATACGGTCTGCCACCTGCTTTTTCTGGACTCCTACACGTCCAATGAAGAGCATTTCGACCAGAACGTTATGGGAACCATGGATCTTCTGGCGGCCTGTTCGGCGGCCGAGACCAAGCGCCTGATCATCAAAAGCAGCACCAAGGTGTACGGCGCCCAGGCCAGCAACCCCAATTACATCTCGGAAGACGCGGACTTGAAAGGCCAGCATCAGCACCGGTACATCCAGGACCGGGTGGAGTTGGAAAAGATGGTCCGGCGGTTTTCCCGGAGCAATCCCATTCCGGAAATTACGGTGCTCAGGTTCGCCAACATCCTGGGCCGCACCGTGGATACGCCGGTCATGCGGTATCTGGACTCCAACATCGTGCCCACCTGTTTGGGCCACGATCCCTTGTTCCAGTTCACCCACGAGCAGGACGTGCTGGCGGCGTTGTATCACACCATCAAAAGCGACGTGACGGGGACGTTCAACATCTCCGGGGACGGGGTGCTGCCCCTCTCCCAGATTTTGCGCATAGGCGGGAAAGTCCCCCTGCCCCTGCCAAGCCCCCTCATGCGGGCGTCCAGCATGATTTTACGGCCCGGCGGCAGGCAGGGCCTCACCGACTCCATCCCCATCGAGACGGACTACATCATGTACAACTGCCTGGGCGATACCGCGCGTATGAAAAAGGTCTTGAAGTTCAAGCCCCATTTTTCGTCCAAGGAAACCGTCAAGGAATTCTTCGAGCATTTGCGCATCCGCAAATATCTGCCGTCCCGGAACAAAATCCAGTCAGACCCCCAGTCTTCGGAGCGCATGCAGGCCTGGATCCAGGCCCGGCAAAGGGCGTCCAACTATCTTTCCAATTTGATCGAAGACTTCAACAAGGAAGAGGGTTATGACCAGTAAGGGTTCCGAGAGGAAATGCCAGGGGGTGACCGCCAAGGGCGCGCAGTGTAAAAACAAGGCCTTGGAAGGCCATGATTACTGCGCCCTTCATATAGACCAGGAGGAAGCGGCGGCCGGACCGGATTTATTCGCCGGGAACGCCGAGACGCCTTCCGAACAGTGCATAGAGGCCTTCAAGGAGGCCATGGAGTTCATCCGCCGCAGACGGGCCGGGGATTACGAAATCGACGCCTGGGGCCGGGACGACGAGCTTACCCAGCGGCTTATGTTCATTGGCCGGTTCATTTATAAATACTACTGGCGCGTGACCGTCACCGGCGTGGAAAACATCCCCGCCGAAGGCCGATGCCTCATGGTGGCCAATCATTCCGGCGTGCTGCCCTACGACGGCGCCATGACCGTCATGGCGGTCCAGGAGGAGCATCCCCAGCCCCGGCTGGTGCGGGCCTTGGTTTTGTCCCTGGTGTTCAAACTGCCCGTGACCGGGCCTTTGCTGCTTCGGCTGGGAGGGGTTCAGGCCTCGCCGGAAAACGCGGAACGGCTCCTGGAGCAGGACGAACTGGTGCTGGTCTTTCCCGAAGGCATCAAGGGAATCGGCAAGCCCTTTTCCAAACGATACCAGCTCGCCCGGTTCGGCCGCGGCGGATTCACCCGCACGGCCCTGAAGACCAAATCTCCCATCGTGCCTGTGTCCATTGTGGGCGCCGAGGAGATTCACCCTAAAATCGGGAATATCAAGCCCCTGGCATCTCTGTTGGGAATCCCGTATGTGCCAATAACCCCGACCTTTCCGTGGCTGGGCCCCCTGGGCGCCATCCCCCTGCCCACCAAGTGGCATATTCATTTTGACGCGCCCATCCGCCTGCAGGACCTGGATCACCGCCCGTCCGAAGAGCCCCTGCTGGTCTCCAAGGTCTCCAATCAGGTGCGGGACACCATCCAGCGGAGCATCTACGACATCCTGAAAAAACGCCGCAGCGTGTTTTTTGGATAATAAAAGCAAGAACTGCAAACTACAAAAGAACTGCCTCCGGCGGCCAACTTTTAAAAAAGTTGGATCAAAACTTTAAAAGGGCGCTGCGCGCAAAAGAATGGGAGACGTTTGTCAGCCTTTCCCGAGTGCAGATGTTGGAAATCCAGCGCCTTCATTTTTGCCTGGGGCGCTCGGAAAACGCTGCATTGCATTTTAAAACGGCGCCTTCCCTCCGGCATTGCATGCCGCTGCTGGCCGTTTTAAATTACCTCAGAAGATAGAATTGATCTGTAGTTGCAGGGCTTGCCCTGCCAAAGGCGTGTTCCGCACGCCGAGGGTGGCCGCGGCACAGCAGTATCGTGGCGGGGCGCGCAGCGCACTTGGTTTGGCGACGGAGCCGCAGGACGCCCGCAAAGTTGAAAGAACCGAAGCCCTTTCCAATGGCTCATTCCCATGCTTTGTGTGGGAATGTATATATAAGCATCTGAAATCAATTAACTTCAAGAAGGTAAAGCGCCTCTCGAAAAGGGTAACCCAGGCAAAGCAGTATCTTGCCTGGGCGCGTAAGCGTTTGTTGTTTGGCCTTAGCGCTGCAGGACGCCCGCAAAGTTGAAAAAACCGATGCCCCTTCCTAAAGCTCGTTCCCATGCTTCGCGTAGAAATGTATATATAAATATCTGAAATTAATTAAGTTATAACTATATTTGCGTTCTTGAAGCCCTCAATGAAACGCCTCTCAAGCATCACCTTGCGTCCGTCCTCAATTCTTGATTCCAACCCGCTTTTCGGGCCGCACATCATGGCCTATCGGCCCCAGGCAGCAAACTGCGCTGCCTGGGCTACCCAAAAATATGGGCTTCGGCCAGGACTCGTCGCCCGCCGACCATCCTCCATTTCCACCATCTTTCCCGGCCGCGCCTTTTGTTGCTAAAGCAACCCAGGCAATACACTACATTGCCTGGGCCACCCCAAAAAAGGCGCCTTCCCCCCCCGGCATTGCATGCCGCGGCCAGCCGGTTCAAATAACCTCTGGGGATGAATTTGATCTGTAGTTTCAGGGCTTGCCCTGCCCGGGTGCGCAACACATGTTGTTAAACTCTGAATAAAATAGAAACCAACTATTTTTACTATTTCTTCCTGACCCACAACAAAAACAGGTTGCCGAATTTGTAAAAGCCTTCGTGGATGAGGTTGAAGCGGGACTCCCGCATGTCGTGGCAGGAGACCGGAACCTCGGTGATCCGATGTCCGTCCCGGGCGGCGAAGTACACGATTTTCACCACGTAAAAGGTCAGGTCATCGGCGTAGGGCAGGTATTTTTTGACTACCGGGGTGCGGTAGGCCTTGGCTGCAATGGAGTAGTCGTGAAATCCTATGTTCAGCAAAACCCGGGCGAGCTGGATGAACAGGTTGCTGACGGATTTGCGAATCCAGGGCCGCTTCTGGTCGCCCGTGACCTTGGAGCCTATGACGATGTCAAACTGGTCCAGCAGTTCCAGGGCCTGGGGGATGAACCCCATGTCGATGGAGAGGTCCATGTCCACGGTGACGATTTTGTTGTACCGGGCCGTTTCCACCCCTTGGGCGAAGGCTTTTCCCACGCCTTTTTCCGGCAGATGGAAGACCGTCAGGCGGGGCGCGAATTCCCGGGCCAGGCTTTGGGCGATTTCCACGGTCCGGTCGTCGGAGCCGTTGGAGCCGATGATCACCTCATAGGGCGAGGCCGGGGTCAGGGCGTCCAGAAAGGCCATCAGCCGCCTGATGTTGGCTTCCATGATTTCCTCTTCGTTGAACACCGGGCAGAAGACGGTCAGGCCGGGCAGTGTGCTTGTCAAGAATTCAACTCCTTCAATCGGTCTCTGGCCTGGTTCGCCCAGGGCGAGTCGGGGCTTCTTTCCACTACGTTGGTGAAATCCAGCCGGGCTTTGCCGGGCAGATTCAACTTCATGTGCGCCAATCCCAGGTGATACCAGGCCTCCGGGGCCAGAGCGGTTTGGGGGTATTGACGCAGTAATTCTGTCATGGACGCGGCCGTATTGTCAAAGTCCTGTTCATTGAAAAAGCTCAGGCCGGTCTGGTAAAGGGCGTGTTCCGCCCACAGGGCATCCTCATAACGCTCCCTGACAATCCGGAAATCCAGGCGCGCTTCCTGGTTGTTCCCCTGGAGCATGAGGCACAGGCCCCGGTGATAAAAGGCCTCGGCCGCCAGGCCTCTTTCCGGCGCCATGGATAGCAGGCGGTCCAGGGATTCCTGGGCGTCTTTATACCGCCCTTCCCGATACAGGGACATGGCGTGATGATAAGCCGCCAGCCTGCCCCAAACGGTTCCGGGGAACTCCTCCACGGTCCGGTTGAAAGCCTGCCGCGCCTGGCCGTATCGCTTCTGCTCCATTTTGCACAGGCCGATATGATACCGGATTTCCGGCGCGCGCGGGCTGTCCGGATATTTTTCCAGGGCGGATTCCAGCTCTTTCAGGGTTGCAGGCCAGTTTTTTTGGCGATAATAGCACATGGCCAGGTGATAGGCCGTTTCGCCGGCGATCAGGCTTTGGCCGTGGCGCTCCAGAACTTCCCGGAAAGCCGGAACGGCTTTTTCATAATCTTCGGCTACAAAATATTTGAGGGCTTTGTTATACGGAACGGCCGGGAATTCCGGCGCCTCGCGGGAGAGAAACAAGCTCGCGCCCGCGGCCATGGCAAGGAGCAGGGGAACGGCCGGATAGATGGCGTATCGGTCGAAAATCCTGCCCGCCGCTCCCGTAATTCCCCGGGAAAAGGGGAGGGCGCACAGGGCGATCCAAAACAGGGCGGCCAGGGTCAGGATTTTGCCGATCCAGTCCCATTTTGTGGGGCCGTATTCCAGGGTCACGTCCGGCGATTTGGGAAAAAGCAGCATAAAGCCCGGGCCCGCCAGATAAATCCGTTCTCCGCCCGAGGCTTTCCAGCCTGGATGATAGGACGCCTTCACCAGCAAGGGCATGCCCGGCCTGGCGCCGGTGACGACGATTTTCTCGTGAAGCAGGGTTGCTTGTAAGTCGGGCGCCTCCGCGCTTTTCAATGCCACCTCAGGCAGGGAGCGCATGGGCGCGTCTCCGGCCCGAGCGAACAGGATCCGTTCCTCCAGGCTCAGGCCGTCGGCGAAAACCGGGGTGACGTCCAGGTCTCCCAGGCGGAACCAGGTGTAAGCCTTTTGCATCCACCCTTTGAGGGGGAGCAGCACGGGACGGCGGTTCAGGGCGGTTACGTAGCTTTCGGGCGCATCCTTGATCCCGTACACCTCAAAAGGCCGGGCCGAGAATTCGCGTTCATAGTCCGGGGCGCCGGCCAGGGCGCGTTTGGTCTCGGTTTCCATGGCGATGAACTGGGAAACGTTGAAGTACCTCATATGTTCCGCCGCGCGTTCCAGGTTGAAGCGGGAGTATATAACCTCCGGAATGGGCGTGGACGGATGCTGGCAGGTTTCGGATTGGATGTAAAACACAAAGGGCGCCGGGACCGACGCCTGGATGTACACGCATTCCAAGGTGGACCTGCCCGAAAACAGAGGCAGGTTTTCATAGGCGCGCACCGATCCGACTCCCTGATTGATGGTGGAGTGCTCGTACTGCACCCTTGGGTCGTTCCAGTCTCCCTTTAGATAATCGTTCACCGCCTTGTATTCGGGCCACAGGACCTTGCTTTCCATTCCCCGGTAATTGGATGAGACCCACGAGCGGATAAAGGTTACGCGCCCGTCCACCCACAAGGCCGTGCTTAGCAGGGCGACGGCCGCCAGAAGAACGGCCGCGGTTCTCGAGTCCCGCACGATCAGCCGGGACCGGAACAGCATGGCGCCGCCCATAATCAAATACAGTTGGAAAAAGGGGATAAACCGTACATCCACCACTCGGGCCCGGTATCCAACGAAATACAGGGCCGCGCCGCACAATATCAACCCCCAGACATAGGCCATGGGCCGCAGGCAAAAGGGCTGCTCCCCGCCGTCTTTCTCCCGGCGCCTTTTGCTGAGAAAGAAGGCGGCCAGGGCCGCGACGGTCGCAACAAGGGTCAGGCCTATGAACGGCTGGATGGTTGCGGGGAGGATTTCCTCCATCGCCTGCTTCCAGGAAAAAAAGATCCACAAAATATTGAATTTGGTGGTCCAGGGCAAATTCGCCAGAAGGGGCGCGATCCAGAAGCCCAGGAGGCAAAAAGCCAGACCGTGGATTTTAAGCAATGCGTTCAAATGCTCTTTAAACCGGATTCTGGTGAGCAGAAAAAAGCCGGAGCCGAAGCCCGCGAACAACAGGGCGTAGGCGTGGCTCAAACCCACCAGGGCCAACAGGCCCGCACACAGGATAACGCGCCGGGCCGTTGTTTTTTCCATGGCCCGGTACACGCAGCCCAGCCATAAAACCGCCAGGGAAAATCCTATGCTGTAGCAAAACTCCCCCGCCAAGGTGCTTGGGATGTTTCCGCCCCACATCTTGTTGCCTTCGTTAAAGAGAAAAACAAGGCTGAACGCCGCGCCGATGATGGGAACGGGAAAAGGCTGCCTTAAACAGCGTAAAAAAATGTACACGGAGGCCGGCAGCAAAAAGACGCCCAAAACCGTAACCAGCTTGAACGCAACGGGCAGTCCCAAGAGGGGCGCAAGGGCGGCCGCCAACAGAAAAGGGGCCGGAAAATAATATTGCAGCATGGGAAATCCGGCGAGGTTGCCATGACACCAACCAGATATTTTTCCCGAAGGAACTAGTTGTTCTTGCAAAAAATACGCAGTAAAGTAATGTGACGAAGTGTCGCCGCCGGCCGTTATGGAGTCAAAGAAAATCAGGTGCGGGGCGTAATAGAGGCCCAAAAAGCCCCATAGGAGGGCGAGGAAAAGTAAATCCCAAAAAATTAAATATGTTGAGCGTCCAAGTGTGACGGGTTTAACAGCATTATAATCATGAAAATGCTTGACACCAAAGGGTTCTCCCTCTAAATACTGAAGAATACGTACTTTGTCGGCTTTAGCTGTCATAACCATTATTTTCCATACTTAAAATCCTGTGAGGGACTTATGCGACAAACGGGCTTACACGCTTTCCGTTGCTTATCGTATTCTGTTTTTGTTGTCCTTGTACTGTCTTTTGCATTTGTCCAGGTCTCCTTTGCCCAGGAAAACCCCATGAGCCTGTATGTGGACGGGGTTGACGCCTTTGAGGCGGGAGATTACGACCAGGCCCTGTCCTATTTGGATAAAGCCATTGCATTGGACCCTCAGAATACCGAATTTAAATACTACAAAGCCGTGGTTCTTTCCAAGACCGGAGAATCCGACCAGGCGTTGGCTATCTGGAATGCCTTGGTTAAACAATATCCAAAGGAATATCGCAAGGCGCTTTTTGATATTGCCGCAGTCTATACCAAAAAACGTCAATACGAAAATTCGTTGCCGGTCCTGGAAAAAGCCATTCATCTGAACCCGAAAGACGCTCGGGCTTATATGGAAGTGGCCGTGGTGCAACGGGAACTGGAGCAATACGATCTTGCTTTAAGCAACCTGCAAATGGCCAAATCCCTGAATCCCCAGTTCGGCCCGGCCGTCGATCTGACCACCGCCGCCATTTATCTGGAGCGGGAGGAGTTTGACAAGGCCGAGAATTTGTTCAAGCAGGTGGCTGACCAGGATTCGGGCACGGATATCGGCGTCGCGGCCGTCAAATCCCTGGAAGCGGTGGAGCAAACCCGCCGGGCCCGCAAGCCCTGGTACGTAAACGGGCAGTTCACGTGGGGATACGACGACAATGTCACCCTACGTCCTTTGGATTCCGAGCTGCTGCAATTTCAGTCGGACGAAGAAGACGCCTTTCAATCCCTGTTTGTGGAAGCCGGATACCGGATAATCAATCGCTATGAATGGCGTGCGGGGCTTAGCTTTGCTTTCAACCATCAGGGATATCAGGACCTCGCCGAAAACAACACCATGTCGTACAATCCTACGGCTTTTCTGGAATACTACAAAAGAAAGAAATACACCTTCCGCTTTTCCTATGACTACGCCTACTACTACGGGGGAGGCCAGGTCCGGGATCTGCAGGACGCGCAATGGTACCTGCTTTTCGACGCGGATGACGACAAGCTCCAGACCCACCGTCTCATGACCAACTTCACGCTGGTTGAGCCTTACGGCCTTACCAGCGTGGTCAATTTCGCCTGGATGCAAAAGGATTACTGCGATTCCACACCCGACGCTCACGTGTATCAGCCGGGAATCACGCAGAATTGGGCTCTGCCCAATATTCCCGTGGTCCTGAGGGTGGGGTATCAATTGTATTGGGAGGATTCGGAAAACTCCACCTATTCCTATTACAGCCACACCGGTCTGGGCGGTCTCTCCGCGATGCTGCCCTGGGATCTTACGGCGGACCTCCAATATACGCAAGTCCGGACCCATTTTGACGAAAGCCCCCAACTGCCCGGAGCGCAAGTGTTCTGGAAAGGGGACAGGGCTGACACCCTCCACGGATTCAGCGTCAACCTGACCAAAAAACTGACGGACTGCTGGCGGATTCAGGCCAACTACTATCACGGAGACAGCGACTCCAACGTAATCCGCAAGGACCCCTGGTACATCAAGGGGGGCAAGCAGTACAATAAGTACTGGGATCCCTATGAGTTCAGAAAGAACATATTCAGCCTGTCCGTGGCTTGCAATTTTTAAAACACCGGGCCGCCCGCGCGATTTTGGGCGGACTTGAAGCATGGAATTCGGGAAATAAACCGAAATATTATACAGAGGACTTTCGGCTATGAGAATGGGAAGATTGTTTATCGTCACTTTGGTAATGTGCGGCCTTTTTATGGCCTTTGGCGCCGGGTTCGCCGGCGCTGCGGAAAAGCCCATAGGGAGGATTACTAAACTCTCCGGAAAGGCCTTTGTGGACCACCAGGGCAAAAGCATCCCCGCCCGCATAGGACGCAGCCTTTACCAGAAAGACGTCATCCGGACGGAGGGCAAGGCTTCTTTGCGCCTGACGCTTAACGACAACTCCATCGTGAGCGTGGACGAAAATTCCACCCTGGATCTGTCCGAATACCAGTTCGAGCCCGAGAAAAAAACCCGTAAAGCCTTATTTAACATGGTGCGGGGTAAGATCCGGGTCTTCGCCAACCGCCTGACCGGGTATAGATCCAAAGACTTTAACGTCAAGACCCCCACGGCTATCTGCGGGGTGCGCGGCACCATTTTTATTGTGGAAGTGGTGAATAACCAATTGACCATCGTCCAGTGCTACTCCGGCGCCGTGAGCGTGGCTGAGCTGCAAAATCCCGATCAGTACGTCACTCTTACCAATCAGATGAGGACGGATATTGTGGGCGGCTCCCTGCCCACCACGCCCATCGCCATGACCCCGGAGGAAATCGACGCCTTGCGGGATGCCGGCGTGGATATCATCGACAGCGGCGAGTACGGCGACGGACCCGGTGCGCAGGAAGGCGGAGATGGAAGCTCCGCCGGCGCCAGCACCACAGCGCCCTCAACGACTCTGGGGACAACAACGACGACAACGACAACGACGACCACAACAACGACGACAACGACCACTACGACCGCGGCGACTTCAAACCCCACGTCCACAACCATATTGCAAAAGTTGCCTGGACCTCCGGGGCTGCCCGGTTAAGTTGCGGCCCGCCCTATTTTAAGGGCGGCTAAGTGGCGCCGGAAGTTTAAATACATGGTAATTCACAGGCGCATACGGGGCCGGGAAGGATCCCGGCCCTCATTGTTTGACCTGGGCATTTTTTCAAGGGGAAATGATTATGAAGGCGAGATCCTCCATCCTATCGGCGTTTTTGACTTTGGCCTGTGTCGCCATGCTGGCCCTGCCGGCAATGGCCACGACAATCGCCAGCGAAATTTACCCGGCGGCAGCCTACGACTCCAGGGCCGGGGTCAACCAGCACCTTGTGGTGTATCTGGTGGACGGCGAGGTCAGTTCGCCGTACACCCGCTTGGGCGCCCATATTGCGGGCCAATTCGTGGACTCCCTTACAGGCGCCGCCATAGGAGACCCTTTCCCCGTTTCTGATACGAGCGCCTATCTGGACTCCGCCGGAGCGGAGCCGGACACGGCTTTCGCCCAGACCGAGACCGGCGGCGTGTACTGCGTGACATGGGGCCAGGACGGCCGCACGGGCGTGAAAGGCGTCACCGATCCCCAGGTGTACGTCCAATTGATCGACGCGGATACGGGGGCTCTCGTCGGAGGCAACCTGCTTGTTTCCTCCACGGACAATCCTTTTGCCAAATCTTCCGTGTCCGTGGGCGCTTATAACGCGCAGTCCGAAAATTCCCGTTTCATGATCGCATGGACGCAAAACAACGGTTCGCTGAATGAAATTGTCGGAACCCTCATTACCGCGGGGGGGGGGCATCGACAGCGGCGTGAAGGACGTCGCCGGCGGCTCCGGATCCGATAAAGACTGGCCGGACGTGGATTACGACTATGGCGCTTCCGCCTTTCTGACGGTGTTCTCTGACTACCGCAACGGCGGGGATCCTCAAATCTACGGCCAATATATGCAGGATGACCCCGGAGGAGGCGGACTGACCGCATTCGGGTCGACCGTGGATCAGAATTTTCCGGTCAGCGCACTTGGGACGAGTTCCCATTGCATTCACCCCCAGACGGCTTATGACGTCTCTTCCGGAAAACACGTAGTGGTCTGGGAGGATGGAAGAAACTTTGATGACACCTGGAGCGACATTTACTGCCAAGTTCTGAGCGCCGCCTCGCGCACCCTTGCCGACGACATGGCCGTTTGCCAAAACCCCGGGAACCAGTATGCCCCGTCCGTGGACGCTTCCCAAGGCGGCGGGGGCATCGTGTGGGAGGACCACCGCTTTGATCCGCTTGAGGGGGTGAAATCGCCCAAAGGAGCGGTTTTCGGCCGCGCACTTTCCCTGGCTGACAATTCCCTGAGCCCGGAGAGAGACTATGCCGTCGCCGCGCCGGACAGCGATGCTGGCTATCCCGTTATTAGCAGCGCAGGGCTTGATGGCTCCCTGATTGCTTACCCGGCCGGCAGCTCCCCATCCAGCATCGAGTGGGTTCATATGGGGACGTCCCAACTCACTGAAACCCCGGACGACTTCCTGATCGCCCATTGGGCCATGAATGAAGGCGCGGGGGCAATCGCGAATGATTCCACCTCCAACGGCTATGACGGGAATATCACCAAGGCCCAATGGACTGAGGATAAAGACGGCGCCAAAGGCAGCGCCCTGTATTTTGACGGCGCCAGCTACGTCTCCGTTCCCAATTCCTCCAGCTTTAATAACGCCATAAGCTCCGCCGTCACCCTGGCCGGCTGGATCAAACTGGACGGCGATGAACTCGCCTATCAGCCTATTGTCGCCCAAATGGCTTCCGGCAATCAGGCGTTTTGGCTGGGAACCTATTATGGAAGCCCCAAGTTCAGGATTTCCACATCCGGTTCTTCATGGGACGGCGAAATTTACGCTGACAGCATCTATCTGACTCCTCAAAAGTGGTACCACCTGGCCGGGACCTATGACGGCGAGACCATGTACCTGTACCTTAACGGCTCCCTGGTGGGAAGCTGCTCCCTTTCCGGGACCGTTTACGCAAGCTCCGCCTCCGTGACCCTCGGCGCGGCCGACGGAATGTTTCTTGAGGGCGCCCTGGACGACGTACGCGTTTATGGCAAGGCTCTTAATTTTATCGATATCGCAGAGACCGCCGGCCTGGATGCCCTGATTCGGGGCTTCGTTTTTCAGAACAACCCTCAAACCCAGAGCGAAGATCCGCTGTCAGGCGTGGTCATTGAAGCGGTCAGCAACAAGGACGGCGCTTTCTATTCCGCCGTGAGCGACGCCAACGGATACTATTCCCTGTTTGTCCCGGACGGATGCTACGAACTCACCATGAACCCTGTGGGCGCATCCCCGTACATTCCTTTTCAGGCAACGGACTATGCCGAGCCCGCCGGCGTTCATGAAGGCGGCAGCATTTACGATTACGAACTGTTCGCCGGCGGGGCATTCACCATCACCGGCGGCATCCAGGATTATTATTCAAACCCGGCGGGCGGCGTTGTTTTTTACCGCAATGACGACCTGAACATTTATTATGAAGTGCAAACGCAGGACGGCGTTTACACCCTGACCAATCTGCCTGCAGGGGAAGGCGTCATAGGCGCGCGGGCGTGGGACGCGGATTTCGGCTCCACAGCCATGACCGTGGATATTTCGGCGGACTCCGTAGTCACCTTTACGCTGACCGGCGGCGTCCCTGTGTTCGGCACGGTTTCAGACGAGGACGGATACCCCCTGGAAGGGGTGGCTGTCACCTATTATGCGCCCTATCAACCCCTCACGCTCACCGAATACACGGATGAAAACGGCGAGTTCAATATTCTCGGCGCCCCGGATTCCGGGCCGGGATACGTTATCGCAAGCCCGGACCCGGATACGCGTTATTGCGGCTCCGGCAGGCATTACGCGTCTTACGACAACCTGCACGGCGGCATGGCGGCAGGTTTGATTCGCTTGCAAAAAGGCGTTCTGGTCACCGGCAATGTATATGACGCCGCAAACGGGGATTTGACTTCCGGCGTGAATGTGGAGGCGGGCGGCCTTTCCATGCATTCGCAAGGCCGTACATGCGGCGGCGCCTACTCCCTGGTCATTCCGGAAGGGACGCACGCCATATACAGCGGCGGATTTTTCTACGACAATGCGGAGCTTGTCTGGTGGCCTTATACGGAGCATCCGGAAAGCCTGATAGCCGGCAACCCTGTCTCCGTAACGGTTTCAGCCGCCGACGTCATGTCCCGCACCATGGTTGTCACAGCGCCGGACATGTACGTGACGCTCATTGACGATGGCGGAGCCCTGGAGGTGACCGTGGTGGACGAGAATTCCTCCTGGATGGGCTCGGGCGGAGAATTTGTCTGTGCGGCTTACGTGCCGGGAACCCTGTCCGGAACCTTTGACCCCAATGTGACGGTGCAGAATCCCGTCTCCACCATGGTGTTGACCCCAACCATGGGCGCCCCCACGTATATGGCGCCCTTTCCCCTGGGACAGAGTTACGATTTGTACCTGGCCTGGGTCCAGAGCGACGGATACGGCGGGACAACCACCACCATCCTGGACAGGGCCTTTAACGTGCCCATCACACCCACTTCGGCCATCACCTTCACCTTGCCCGCGGCGTGCAATAGCGTGGCTTACGGCGAAGTCACGGCGGGCTACACCACATACAGCGGCGCTTTGGTGTACCTGACGGATGTGAACGGAGATATTGCGGGCTGGGGAACCAGCGGCATGTCCGGCTTCATGTTTTATAACGTCCCTGTGGGCGCGGATTACACGGTTACCGCCTATGCACCGGAAGACGGCGCCACAGACTCGAATACGGGATACGAAGCCACCGAGGGCGGCGCCGACTCTTTCGGCTACCTGGAACTCACGAAAACCGCCACTCCCGCTTTGGCGCTGATCGAAACCCATCGGGTCAACGCACACGACGACGTTTTTGACGGGTCCCGCACCTCGGGCGGCGATTATCATTACCAGGTCAGAAACTCCGTCTGGTTTGAACCGCCTTACGGCGTTTTGCTGAATGTGGACGACATCAACGCCTCCCTGGAGCCTGGCAGAAGCACGGAAAACGTCATGGCTTCCCAGGATGTAATGAACGACGGAATGTGGGCAACCCACGACTACATCCCGGAAAATAACTCTAACGTGTGCGGCCCTCAATGCACGGAAATCTGCTCCAATCCCGTTTACAATTGGGGCGGGGAGCATTCCTCCATCTATTATAACAGCGACATGTCGGACGGCCTTGAATTCTCCATGGTGGACAGCGCCCAATCAACCTGGGCCGGCGGCTTGGTGGTCACCAGGACCGCGGACGTGACTTCCGGTGCAGGAAATTTTGTGCAAGTAGTCACCGTTTCCGCCAAGGTCACGGACGGAACGCCCGGGGACGTATACACCGGAACGCTGCAACTCAGGGTTTACAATACGGATCACATATTGGGAAATGCTGATGTGCGGGACTGGACGCCCGGCGTTGACGAAAACGGGTATGATGTGAACGACGGATTCAACAGCGCCTGGGGATTCGCCTATTACAACATTGAAAACCCCATCATCGGCCATGAGTACTCCTACTCCAAATATGTGGACGTTTCGGTCAACGGAAACGTGGCCAACGACGTGTTTTACATGCCCAGAACCCGGGTGCGTTTGACCGAGTATCTGGGCGCGCCCAATTACTCCGTGGATCAGTACGGAATTTACCTGAGCGAGTCCGGGACGCTGGGGGACATGCATCTCATGTCTAACGCCACTCCCATGGAGTTTTTACCCGGCTACCTCAGGAAACTCTACCGCCGGGAAGTGCAGCATGAGATGGAAATCGGCGAGATTGGCGCAACCAGGCCCGCGTTGACGGCCTCCTATCCCCAAAACGGAGATATGGGCATTGCACCAGCCGCAGTAATTTCCATGACCATAGACAAGCCCGGCATGTGGGGCGGGTATTTCCTGAACGTCGAGGACCAGTGGGGCAACCTCATTGCGGACACGGACCTGGGACCCTATCCTTATAATGTCAGTTTCGTGGACTCTGTCAGCCAAAACGACACCATGACCTTCACACCGGACGGCGGCTTTGCTCCGGGAACGGCCTATGGCGTTACGGCGATGTTGCGGGACTCCACTTACTATCGCACGGCGACCGCAACGGATAAGGACCTGATCAACTTCTGGTTCGCCACCACACCCGAGCCCGGAGACGTCACCCCTCCGCAAGTGGTTTCCACCAGGCCGTATGACGGAGAAACCGGCGTGCCCACCATGATCACGGACAAGATGGACTCCTATCAGATTGTGGTCAACTTTTCCGAAGCGGTGAAGTACATGAGTACGGAACTGACCACCATGTACATCTTGGACGGCCCCGGCGGATCATCCCTGGGGACGATTCCCATCACCAGCAAGTGGATGGGGCATCGGTTCGCCATCTTCCCGAATGACGAGTTGGCGGACAACACGTGGTACCGCATTGAACTTTTTAAGGGTAATGCCACAACTGGCATTCAGGATCTTTCATCCAACCTGATTTACGCCAATTACGTTTTTGAATTCTCCACAGGAGACGCCGACACCCAAGGCCCCACCCTTAGCATGCCTCTGGACGGCGCTGCGGACGTGGCGGTCAAGAATCCCTCCATTGTGCTGTACGCGGACGAGGAATTGGACCCGGCCACCCTGATCCTGGGAACCACCCTGCACCTGTACGCCGGGGACGAAGACATTTCCTCCCTGTTTGATGTGCAGTACTTAAAAGCCCGTCAGGGCGTGCAGTTCTTCCTGAACGCAGAAAACCAGTTCACGGTCTTCCCCAACGATACCGTGATCACTCTGATCGTGGATACGGAACTGCCGGACGCCGTCACCGACATGGCGGGCAACGCACCTGTGGGAGGAACGGCTTCTCAGTCCTTCTCATTCAGGACCGTACCTACATTCGGCAATTCCATGCCGTCTTTCTACAATATGATAACGCGCGTGGGGCCGCAGTATCCCCAGGTTTATAACACCGCCAACGGCTACTACGTCAACGCCTCCGCCTATATTGCGGACGACGGCTACGACGCCATTGATAGGGGGCTTTACCGCAAGCAAGAGAGCTCCGTGGATCCCATGTACGGGCGGGTTATCACCATGACCATCGGCGATTTTTCCGCCGCCATGGAAGGCTACACCGAATCCTTATGGAATTATCAGACCTGGGACTATGACATGCCTCCGGGCGCCGACCTGATTCCCGGCGATTACGACCTGGAAATCACGGCGTACGACACGGCATGCCATTCCGCGACGCTCACGCAGCCTGTCCGGGTTTATCAGTTCAAGCCCTCCATGGAGAGCCCGTCGGACGGAAGCTTGGTTGTTGCTCCGGTGACCTTGGCATGGTCTCCCATAAACGGCGAAGCCGCAGGCTACTATGTCCAGTTGTCTCAGAACGGCTTTGACTCCTGGCTGGCCAGTTATTTCATCCCGGAGGACGGCAGGAGCGGAAACTACACGTTCACCATTCCTGAAGATGCGGATCTTGGCGGCGTAGGGGCCACCGTGCAATGGCGAGTGATCGCCGTCGCCAGTTTGAATCAGCCCTTCAGCCCATTGGGCGGATCCATAGCGTCCATACAGGAATTTACACTTGGCGAGGATTCGGATCCCCCGTGGCTGTCCGACAGCTCGCCCTACGGCGGCGAAACCGACGTGGAGCCCACGGCCGGCATCTATCTGACCATAACGGACGATGTTTCCGGCGTGGACGTAAGCTCGCTTGACGTGCAGTTGAACAGCATTTCCCTCACGGGCTTGACTATCGACGACTCCAATCCCAACGAGGTGTACGTTTCTTATACGCCCGAAACCCCCTGGTACGCCGGGGACACTCACACCCTGAGCGTGTATTGTCAGGACTACCAGGGCCAGAACATTGATCCTTACCCGACGGTCATCACCTTTACGGTGCGCGCCAACCGGGGCGAGGCTGATCCCATCATGGTGCCCACGGATTTCGCCACAGTGCAGGGCGCCCTGGATTCGGCGACCTATGGAGACCATATCCTTATAGAAAACGGCAGCTACAGCGAAAGCCTGTCTCTGACCGGCCGCCACACAGGCATCACCCTTACCGGTTCGGGCTACCAAAAAACCACCCTGCTCGGTCCGGGAACCGCTCCGGTCATCAACGTGGAGAATTCCAGCGAGATCATCATCCGCGACATGACCATCACAAACGGCACTTACGGCATCAAGGTGAACAATGCCGATATTGTGGATATTATCAACTGCCGGATCGCCGGAAACACCGCTGACGGCGTCAACATTACCGGCAATTCTTATTACGATCTCACCAATAACCTGATTTACGGCAATTTGAACTGGGGCGTTTATCTGTTCAGCACCGTCGGCATGAAAGCCGGCAGCCCCTTGGAAGCGGAGCTTCTGAATAACACCATCGCGGATAACTACCAGGGCGGCGTATACGCATACAGCAGCAGCGTCTACGCTTATTACAACATTGTGGCCGAGAATACCGGAAACGGCGTGTATGATGATGTGGCCGCGTTCTATTGGGATTACAACCTGGTTTACGGCAACGGCGTAAATTACACGGACGTGACCCCCGGGGCCAACGACGTTAACGAAGATCCTTTGTTTGTGGATACCGGCAATCTCGCCGCCCTGGACAACGATTACCATCTGCAGAACGGATCTCCGGCCATTGACATGATTCCCAATGCAGTTCCGGGAGCTGAGCCGCCGCCCGCGGCGCCGGGTGACGACCTGGACGAAAACATCCGGCCTCAATTCAATCCGGGCGGGGATTACGACGCAGGCTGCTACGAGATGACCGATGATTCGGCTCCGTTTATCGAATGGGCTGTTCCCGAAAATGGGGATACGGGCGTTTCGCCCGCCGGCCCCTGGTATATGGAACTGAAGGATTACGGCTCCGGCATTGATGAGACGACTTTATACGTGGGAGTCAACTCCGGCTACCTGGTTGCGGACGTCGTCACCTCGTTCACGGTGACCGGATCCTTGTTGGTTGACATCTATCCGCAGTCGCCTGCCGGGTTGGAAGAATCCGTCTGCATTGACGTCACGGTTTCGGATAAGGCGGGCAACTCCATGAATCAGGAATCCTATTGCTTCACCACCAGGGGCAACACGGGCCTGTACGTCAATCCGGGAGACTCCATCAGCGAAATCCTGCAAACCGCAGTCAGCGGGGACGTGGTTTACGTCAATCCCGGAGACTACGTGGACAACCTCGTGGTGCCTAACATCCAAAGCGGCGTCGTTCTGACCAGTACGGGCGGCCCGGAGGTCACCACGATCACCAGCGCCTGGGCGCTTACCCAGGTGGCGACTGGCGAGGGAACGACTTTTGTGAATGCGCCGGTGGGGCCGGTCGTGTCCATTGAGGATGTTGATTCGTTTACAATCAGCGGCTTCACCCTGGAGTTGGGATCGGACATTGTGCAAGTGCATTCCGATGCGGACAATGTTCTGATCTCAGGCAATGTCATTTCCGGCTGCGTCGGCCATGTGGGCGGCGGCGGCGCCATCATGTGGCTCTCCGGCAGCGGCGTTGACATTTCGTCGGAATACAACGTGCGCCTGGAAAATAACCTCATCATGCACAACGGGTGGGGCGTCAAGGTGTGGGATGACGCCACGGGCAACGCCGTGGCCCCGGCGCCGGTCATCGTAAACAACACGGTGGTCACCAACATGGTTTCGGGCGTTTACGTATTGGACGGCGCCCCCGATATTTATTACAACATCATTGCCTACAACAGAGATTACGGCCTTGAGGTTGATGACAGTGCAGCCAATGATTACAACTGCCTGTACGCCAACACGGCGGGTAACTCCATCGGAGTGACCCTGGGCGCGAATACCATCCAGGACGATCCTCTGTTTGTGGACCCGGCGCACAATGACTTCCAGGTGGAGGGCTTCTCCCCCTGCGTGGACGCCTTTGATGAGTCCGAGGCGGCGGCGTCTCCCGTTGCGTCTGAGTATGACATCCTGGGCGTTTCCAGGCCTCAGGGACAGGGTTACGATCTTGGATGCTACGAAAAAACGGACGCTAACGCACCGTACTTGATTTGGGCGGTCCCGGACGACGGCGACATGGACGCCAGCCCCTCCGGCCCGTGGCGCTTTGAACTGGACGACAATGAATCCGGGGTGAATCCCCTGTCCGTGACCGTCCAGGTGGACTACGGAGACATTCCAGGCGTGTTGAGCGCTTCGGAAACCGTCAGCGGCACGGTCCTTTGCTCGTGGACGCCTGACAGCCCGCTGGATGCAAATCACAACGTAAATTTCAAGATCTGGGCCTACGATTACACAGGCAACCAGTTTCATACCACCCTGTACTTCCGGACGCGAGGCCCCATCACCATCACCGTTCCCACGGACTACCCCACCATCCAGGAAGGCCTGGATGCGGCAGCCAGCGGCGACACGGTGCAGGTCCTGGCAGGTGCATACACCGAAAACCTGGAGATAACCTCCGCACACAGCGGCGTCGCCTTGGTGGGCGCAGGCGCGGACCAGACCATCATCCAGGGCGAATGGGTGGACTTTGACGGCCTCTTGAGACCAGCCGGACCCACCATTGACATTTTGGGTGCGGACGGCTTCAGTGTGGAAAGTTTTACCCTGACCGACGGCACGTACGGCGTGTTTATTGACGTGGATGCGGACAATATTGTCGTCAGCAAGAACATCATCAGCGCCAACTACAACGATAACGTGCTGATTTACGCCGGGAGCTCCAACATACGGATTGAAAACAACCTGATTCAATTCGCTGCGCGGGGTTCCGGCATCACCATAGAGGATTACAATACAAGCGACGGGCTTAGTCCCGCTCCGAAAATTGTCAACAACACGGTGGTTTCAAACACCCTGCACGGCATTTCCGCGGATGATGCGGCGCCGACGTTCTTCTACAATATTTCCGCTGAGAACGGAAGTTACGGATTCTATTACGGAAATTCCGTGGTCACCCGGGCATACAACTGCGCCTGGGATAATGGAACTAACTTCCCCACAATCCTTGGAACCGGTGAAATCGAAGCGGATCCCATGTTCACGGATTCCGCGAACGGCGACTTCACCCTTCTGCCCGACTCTCCGGCCATCGACGCTATTCCGCAAAATGTTGCGGAAGGCGGGACGGTAACCGCACCGGACATGGATCTTTTGGAAAGGCCCCGTCCTCTCGGCCCCAATAACGAGTACGACATGGGCTGCTACGAGGAATACGGCCTGACCATTACATCCACTCCGCCGGATTCGGTTTTGGAAGGCGGTCAGTACACCTATCAACCCGCCGTCTACGGGGACGTGGTGAGTTGGGCCTTTGGACCTGACGATCAACGCCCGACCGGCATGACCATCGACTCGCTGGATGGCGAGGTCTCCTACACGGCTGGCGCCGACGACGCCGGAACCTACACCGTGCAGATCGCCGCCACGGACGTTCACGGCAGGACCACCTACCAAACCTTCACCCTGACGGTCACGGCTGCGACCAACGGGCCGGGGGCTCCTGTCGCCGTCCTGGATCCGCCGTATTACGCCATGATCAACCGGACCTTTGACCTGGAATTCACCGCCAGCAATCCCGAATCGGCCACTTTGGAATACTCCATGGTTACCGGACCCACCGGCATGGACTTCCCGGACGTGTATACTCCCGAACTGGAATGGACTCCGACGCAGGGCCAGACCGGGGTGTATCCCTTCCAGGTTCAGGTCAGCGACGGAACAACCACGGTGCAGGGCGATAACCTGACCATAACGGTCCTGGATCCGCTGGAAGCGGCGCCTGCCAAGGCTTCGCCCTTGATCCTGGTGACCGGCCCCGTAACCACTACGGTGGCCGTCAACTGCCAGATCGAAGGCGGCTTGGCGCCCTATAGCGTGGACGTTGGGAATCCCGATTACGGAACCATAATCGATCTGGACGCCCAGGCGGGAACCTTTACCTTCATGCCTTTGGACAAGGGAAAAACGTCCTTATGGGTGTACGACTCCGCCGGATTCTCCCTCACCGTCGGACCGTATGATGTGCAGAAGATGCAGGTGGAACTGGCCGCCGATCCTCAGTACGCTCCGGCCGGACAAGGCGTGGATATGGGCGTCAACGACCAGCAAAGCGACATTTACGGCCTGGGCTTCTCAGTGCCTGACTCTTCCACCAGCGCTCCCGTAACCTTTACCATCGGAACGATCAACTCCGGCGCCCCGTACCTGGCCGAAGGTTCTTCCTCCGTGGTTCAGATCGGGCCTGATGGAACATCCTTCGCCATCCCGGCTACCTTGCAGTTCCCCTACACCGGCGGCGGAGACATTAACAGCCAACTGGTGTTCACCTTTAATCCGGAAACCGGCCGTTGGGAGTACGTGCCCGACGACGGAAACGACGGCAGCTTCATCACGGTGAACCTGCAGCATTTGTCCTTGTACACCCTGGCTGAGCCCAGCGAAAACGAACTGAACGTGACGGGCGGCAAGACTGTGGAATATTACCGCATGGTCAGCTTCCCGCTGTATCCCGCTGCTGAATCCTCCATAGTGGAAATACTTGGGGACGACGCCAACCTCGGCGCCTACGACGACACCATGTGGCGCATCTTCGCCTTTGATCCCCTGGATCAGGCCAGCGGAGACGCCAATGAGTACTACGTCGAGGGCAATGAGGCTGACTTTGCCCTCCAGTTCCCCATGGAGCCCGGCCAGGCTTACTGGCTGATTTCCCGCAACAGCGGAACCGTGACCGTGCCCGGCCTCCAGGTGGACGAATCGGAGGGGTACTACATGACGCTCCAGGCAGGCTGGAACATGATCGGCAACCCCTTCGACAATTACGTCAATTGGGTTCTCACACTGGCCTCCACCGATGGAGAGACCTACTATCATCCCAACAGCGTAAACTCTCCGCTCTATGGCAAGGATCTGTTCACCTACGATCCTGCTAACGCAGCGGCCGGCGATGACGGCTACGTGATTGTCACCCAGTTGAAACCTAATGGCGGCTACTGGATCAATAACCCGGCGGGCATGCCTATTACGTTCTGGATTCCGAGTTACGCCATCGGCGACAACGTGAAGAGCGCCGCTGCGGCCAAGTCCGAACCCAGTTTCCTGGCCAGCGTAAAACGTAAAATCAGCCGCGCCGTCCAAGGCCAGGCCTGGGCCGACGATGACGATGAACGGCCGCCCAAGGCGCCCGGAACCAGCGGCGCCAACGCAGGCTCCAGCAGCGATTCCATCGGCGTTGCCGAAGGCGACGGCGGCGGAGGCGGCTGCTTTGTGGACGCGGCGTCCAACAGCAGTGCGGCCTCGCCCGTGTGGCTGCTCCTTGCAGCGGGCCTGCTCGCAGCAGCCATGCTGCGCAGGCGCAACGCCTAAAAACCATCACCTTTAACACCAAAAGGGAAGCTCCTCCAAAGGGGCTTCCCTTTTTTTATTATCTGAATTCATGGAGTTCTGATGCTTTGGGAGGCGTAGGCTGGGTAGAGCTTGCGAAACCCAACAAATCATTTATGGATTCTTTTCGTTATGATCAGCCTCAACATCCTTAATGCCGTCCGGGCGGAGTTTTTATAATTGCCGGAGAGCTTGGACCCTCCGCCCAGCCGGGGGCGGTAGGATATGGGAACTTCAGCGATGCGCAGGCCGTGCGCCATCAACTCCAAGGCGACTTCCGGCGCAAACTCCGGCCCCTGGCCTACGAGGCTGCTTTGAATGTCCAGAAACGCGTCTTGCCGCATTACCCGCAGGGAGCATCCCACGTCCGTGAATTTCGCCGGATGCCAAGGCCAAAGCAGGGACAGGAACAGCCCCACGGTGCGATTGGCCATGCGCACCAGATAAGGCATGAAAGCGCCCGGCTGGATCAAACGTTCGCTGGTGCGGGAGCCGAACACCGCGTCGTGAAAAACCAGGCAGGGCAGCAGTTTTTCCAGGTCCGATGATTTAAAGGAGCCGTCCGCCTCGGTAACGGCGACCGCTTGGGCCGTACACAATTCCAAACCCTGCTTGATGGCGTCTCCGTAGCCTCCCATGGATCGGGTGACGACCAAAGCCCCGGCCTTCCGGGCCTTTTCGGCGGTCAAGTCTTCCGACATATTATCCATGACGATGACCTGCTTGCAGACCCTTTTAAAATCCAGGACCACCTGTTCGATGCATTGCTCTTCGTTCAATGCCGGAATGACAACGTCTACATCAGGCAGCCCCTTATTTTTTCGCCAAAGCAAATCCCTGGCTGTCCATAGGTCCTCCGTCGTGTTGACGTTGACGTAATCCCCGGCAAATTGGCAACCCGGGGTCGGGCCGGGCAGGGCGTTGATCAACTCATAGGGGGAGGCCTTGGCTCCCCGTTCGCAATAGTCCCGGCACAGATGGGCGAGTTCGCCTTTGGCGGCGGCCAATCCCAGGCCGAAAAAACGGCCCTGGCCGCTGCCGTCCTTTTCCCGGATGGAGCTGACCCGGCGGGTGGATTCGTCGTAAACCAGCGAGTAATTGCGCTTGCATTCCTTTTGGGTTCGGCAGGGCTTGAAAGCGCACAGGGCGGAAAAACCGTTATGTTCGGCAAGAGCTTGGGCGAAGGTTTTATGGTCCGCGCCTTCGTAATACTCGTCCCCCAGGGCCGCAATAAAGGTTTCGTCCGGCTGGACATATTTTGCAATGGCGGCGAAGCCTCCAAGCAGGCCTGCCTGCCTCTCTTGGGGAGTCGCTTCAATAACAATTGTCTTTGCCCGGATGGATGAAAATGACCGGGCGGCTCGCCTCACAATTTCCGGCGCCCCACCTGCAACCAGATACACAATTTCAGGAGAAAACGCCTGGTCGATCAACCGGACGTTGCGTTCCAACAGGCTGACGCCTCCCACCGTACTGAGGGTCTTGGGCGGCGCCGACGGTTTTTTCCCAAACCGGCTGCCCTTGCCCGAGGCCATGACAAAAGCCTTGCGCACCATGGGTTCAGTCATTTAATCCATTCCGAAAAAATGTTGTGATTGTTGGTGTGTTCCATCCTCACCCGGGAATATACCATTCAAACAAGGGGTTTTGCAATCGCACTTTATATGAACGGGGCGCCGGCCCGGCAACAGTTTGCATTCGACAAGGCGCCGCTATTCCTTTTTCATGCGCGAGTGGGATATGAAAGCCCGGATGTCCTGGATGGGCTGCATGGGCAGGATCTCGTCTTTCCACCTGTCGTAAGGCTCAAAGTGGATGGGCAGGGGGGCGGGGCCGTTGGCTATGTATCGCCGGGACTTGCAATCAAAATAATACTTCAGGATGACAGGAACGCTGTTTGAAAAGGGCGCCTGATAATGAATCTGGTCGTCCCATGCCGTGGCTTCAAACCGGCGTTCGCTGATTCCGGCCCGCAAGGAGCCGGGCGCCAGGCCTTTATGCACGCCGTCTGTAAAGGCGATAAGCACGGCGACAGCCAGGCAGATTTTTGCCAGGGCGTTTTTGTCCAAGTCTTTCAGGCCGGAAGAATCAAGAATAATGCGGATCAGGCAGATCCAAAGGGGAACGGCCAGCACCGAGGCCATGGCCGCAAAATGGACGGTGCTGAAGGTCCCGTCAGGCTCTCCGAAAAAGCGCTGTCCGCCGGAGATCATCATAAAAAAGGTTGCGATGAACAAATACAGGGCCAGGCCGAAGAACCTGTGCCGCCGTGCTTTGGTGGGGAGGATTCCCATAAAAACCAGCATGGCGCCCAGGGCGTTCAGGTAATGAAATACGGAAAGGGTGTGCTCCCGGAACAAGGCCATGAACAGGTGCCTGCCTTCTCCGAGTTTTACGAGGGCGCCTCCGGAATCCAGCATGGCGAAGGGCTGGTGGATGAAAAACATATACAAGGGAATGCGGAAGACAATGATAAATGCGATGATCACGCCCGCAATGCCGGCCGCGACGGAGATTTTGTTTTGTACTCGCCCGGGTGAAAAAATCATAACCCCGGCCAGGGCGCACAGGCCGGCCAATCCGAAAAAAGGCTCGTAGAAAAACGAAAAGGCGTGAACCCCGCCAACCAACAGGGCGAACCTGGGGCCGCCTCCTTTTTCATAAAGCCTGAAAAACAAGAGCGCGCACACAAAGCAGACAAGGCTGCGTTCCGCGATGGTCCACGCTCCGGGGAAGGGATAGCAGATTCCTATGAGGCTCAGGTTGGTGATGACCATCGCGCAGGCCAGCAAGGCGGAGGAAAACCGCGCGGCCCCCAGGATTTTGATCAAAAAGGCGTACACCAGATACAAAAACAAGGCCTGGGAGGCGAAGCAGAACCCGGCCATGAGCATGAAAAAACCGCCCATGGTCTGGTTAAGGCCCGCAAACCAAAGCCTTGGCAGCATGGTTTCAAAGATGAATCCTTCAAAAGGTATGTAATGCACGTAGGGCTTCATGGTGTCGTACACGGCGTCCAGGCCGGGCGCCACGTGAATCCACCAGTGGAAATCCAGCAAAAACAAAGGCGTCGCCATCCCGGCTTCAACATCGACTTCCGTAATCAGGCTGAGAGCGAAGACTATCAGGCATGCGCGGTTGAAGACTTTTAGCTTCGGGCTTTTGTTTTTCGCTAAAATAAGGCCCAGTACGATCAATCCAAGGTACACGATGACGCCGGCTATAAGGACCGCCCTGGAGCGAACCGGGTAGCTGTTCACCAGCTGATTGGACAGGTTCAGGAAAAACCACAATGCCGTCAAAGGGCTTAAAAATGCGATCAGAAAGCCCGGCCTGCTGCGGCCCATGGCCCAGTATCCCGCGCCGCACGCCAATAGCCCCGCGGCAAGGCTTAAAGGCCAGAACGACGAAACTCGCAAAACCAGGCCCGCCGCCGCAATCTGGCACAGCAGGGTTACAAAGCCTTCGGCCATTTCTTCCAGGCTGTCCGACTCCCTTGTAAATATTTTCGCCCAAAGCATGCCCATAAACGGGATCGCCAGCACAAAGCCGGGCGCTTCGGCCGGAGAGAAGACGAAGTTCGCCGCGCTCGCCGGAAAGATGAAGCTGCAAAGCAGCAAAAAGTCCCGCCTCTCGGCGTTCCAATGATCCGAGCCGTCCCAAATCCGCTTTGCGACCCATACACTCGCCGGAACGCAAATCAGCGCCATTACAATGGATTTTTGCCCGGCGGACGGTTCAACCCCGGCGGCCGCCAAACCAGCCCAATAAGCCGTACACAATCCCAGGCAGGCGAAATTCCCCAGCCATAGGGCGAAGCGCATATGTTGCCTGGCGTCAGTCACGGCCGAACTCCTGCTTATGGAAAAATCCCATGGTCCGCGCTATGGGAACTTGAATCTCCGGATTGTTTTTCCAGAGGGAATAGGGCTGCAAATGGATCGCCAGGGGCGCCGGGCCGGTCAAAACGGCCTTTCGGTTTTTGTAGGTATAGTAATAAGACAACACATCCCCCAGGCCGTAGTCGTAGGGCGCATTGTAATGCTCCTGGGTCTGCCAGGCAGTGGGGTTGAACTCCCGTCCCGTCATTTGGATTTTCAGGGTTCCCGGGGACTTGCCGTAAAACAGGCCTGTCGTGCAGGCCGCTGCAATAAGAAGGCTGGCCAGGGCCTTGGGCGCCCAGGAGGGCAGGGGGGCTTGGCCCCATAAATCCAGGCCGATCCTCACAGTGCAGATGATCAAGGGGATGACAAGCACCGAGGACAGGGCCGCGAAATGCACGGTGGAATAGGTTCCCTCCGGGTCTCCGAAATAACGCTGCCCGCCGGAAATAAACATAAAAAACGTAATCAAAAATATGTACAAGCCCGGCGTAAAGGCCCGGCTTTTCCACGGCTTAAAAGGCAGTAAACATAAAAAGGCTGTGAGCGCGGCCAGGGACCATGTGTAATGCAAGGTGGATAGAAGGCGGCTGCGGTAAAAAACGGAAAATATGTTTACCTGGCCGTT
Source organism: Desulfatibacillum aliphaticivorans DSM 15576 (assembly GCF_000429905.1). Classification (NCBI taxonomy): domain Bacteria; kingdom Pseudomonadati; phylum Thermodesulfobacteriota; class Desulfobacteria; order Desulfobacterales; family Desulfatibacillaceae; genus Desulfatibacillum; species Desulfatibacillum aliphaticivorans. The sequence continues at coordinate 45,103 of NZ_AUCT01000020.1, forward strand.
CGGGTCCATGTGCTTCATGCCCGATTGGATCAGGGTGAGCGGTTGAAGGACGAAAAAACTCCATAAGGAAGGCCGGACGATCAGCAATATTACGATCAAGGCACCGAATCCGCCCGTCAGGATGTATTTTTTTTGCGGTATTCGTTGCGGCGCCAGAATCATCACGCCCAACAGTCCGGCTATGGCGCCCAGGCCCAGCAGGGTTTCGCACAGGAACGAGAGCATGTGCACGGCTCCCAGGCAAACCGCGGCCCAGGCCTTGACGTTTTCCCCGGCTTCAGAGGCCCGCCAAAAGAACAAAAAGGCCAGAACGCAGAGAAAAAAAGCCGGGGCGCGTTCCGCAATGCTCCATCCGCCGGGAAAGGGATAGGACGTCTGCAGCAGCGTCAGGTTGGAAACCGCGATCAGGCAGGCTGCGCAAGCGGCCTGAAACGGCTTTAAACGGCCGATCGCATAAAACCCATAGCCCATCAAGGCCGCGCACAATGCTTGGGCCAGAAGGCTGAATAGGGCGAAGACAAGCCCATACCCGGCCGTGCTTCCGTTCAGGATTTCAAACCACAGCCTGGGCGCCCACGCAGCCCAGGCCACTCCTTCGATGGGCGCGTAATGGACGAACGGCTGCATGCTTTTGTACATGGCGTCCAAACCCGGCGCAACATGCACCCACCAGTGGAAATCCCAGTCCGCTAAAGGAACGGCTAGCACCGAGCCCAGGTTCAGGTCAAAAAGCAGGCTGGCAACCAACATGGCCATGCACAGGCGGTTGATCCACAGGCCGCCTTGGAACTTCCGCGAAACCAGGATTCCCGCCATCAACAGGGAGGCGGCCAGGCCCATCCAATATAAGATTTGCGACGGCCCCGGAAATATCGCGGCGATCTGGTCCGATGCGCTTACAAACAGCCACAAAGCCATGACCGGACTGACTAACGCCGCCTGCTCAATGGAGTACATTTCGTTACGCCCGGCCTGAGACGCGTGCCAGCCAAGAACCAGGGCGGTCGCCGCAATAAAGGATAAGGCGTAATAAGGCCCTGTTCTAATGAGCAGGCTTAACGCTGCAATCTGGCAGAAAATTGTGACCGGCAATTCCAGGTTGGGTTCAGGCTCACCCCCCAGTTTGGGCGCCCACCGAAACAATCCGAACAGGATAAACGGCGTAAGCAAAAGCGGGCTGAGCACGGAGCTTTGCGCCAGAATCACGCTTAATGCGGCCGCCGGAAACATGGCAGTCACCACCAGAACCCAATGGCGGCGCTGTCTGCTCAGCGTTTCCAAGGCCTTGTAAAACAAGAGCCCGCCCCAGGAGCAGGCCAAAAAGGCGCCCATGAGAATAAGGATGGATTTCTGGCTGGTGGGCGTTCCGATTGCGGCGTAGGCAAGGGTAAGGCCCTGGGCCAGGGCCATAGCCAGGCACCAGAAATTTATGAGGCAAAAGGCTTTGGGGAAAATCCGTTTCAGATCATCCATCGGCTGATTTTGCTTCCCTATTCAAGGCCAGGCCAAAGGCCGCGCCCATCAGGTAGATCAGGCCCGCCAGCAATAGCACACGGGAGAATCCAAAGCTCATGGCCGCCATGATGGCCAGCACTGATCCCAGGACCGTAAAAAATCCGTTGACGGCCCAGGCCCAGGCGATCACGGCCGGAGACTTTTCCGCTGCAGCGCGAATCCCCAAGGGAAAGAACAGGCCCAGAACTGCGCCCGTGGGGCCGATCAAGGCCCAGGCCGCGGCCATGCGCAGGGGCAAAGGCAGTCCCGTCAAAAGGCCGGTTAAGGCGTCCAGGAAAAATGCGTTGAAGCAACATAGGATTAACACGCCCGCTCCTGCAGTCAACAGGCTTTTCCTGGTCCAGGGGGGAAATCGTTCCGACAGCCAGGCGCCCAACCCGGCGAAAAAAAGCATTCCGGCCAGGACAACGGTCACGGCGTATGTCGGGCGCCCCAAAAATAGAATGAGCTTTTGCATAAGGCAGATTTCAATGAACATAAATCCCAGGCCGAGCGCGGCGAAGTAGACAAATGTCCTTGCTTTGGCCTTGAGGGGCGCTCCCCTTCTATTCCAAATCCATACGGGCAGCAGGATGAACAAGGCCGCCAACAGGCTCACCTGGATGACCGCAGCCGTCAGGATCATGTGCCCGGCGGGAAAGTCCGGCAGGAATTTGGTTTTCATCTCCCCCCTGGCGCCATGGCCCCACCACGAAGCCACGTTGGAAATTTTGTAGTAATTGAAGAAAAACGGCTTGTCGTCCGTGGGCGGATGCAAATTGAAAGCCGACTCTTTTAAAAGCCTATTCAACTCCGCGCCGTCCGACATTAAGGCCTGATGGAAAAGCCGCCTGGAGCGCGAAAAAGCATCCAGGGGAAGCTGTTCATCTCCTTTTTTCAGGTAAGGCGCAAACACCACCCCTGCAAAACCCTCCCTGCGGCCGAACTCGGCCAGAGCCGCGCATTCCTCCGGGGTGAAAGGGCTCTTTTTAATCATGGTGGAGGCCCAGTTATTGGCCTGGAGAACGGCGACATGCCGCCAGGGCGCTTGTACGCCGGAGCGCTCCAGGGCGGTCCGGGCCGTAACGGCCAGGCGCAGGGTTTCACGAGGGGGCCCGAACAGGGAGAATATGGGCCGCGAGTAGCAGATCATTCCGTTTTCGGACAGGCGATCCAGCATGTTTTCCACCGCCTCCACCGTATACAGGTAGTTTTCGCTCAGGGTGTAAGCTCCGGTGGAAAGGGCGGTAAGCGTATCCACCCCGGTCAGTTGGATGACGTCGTACTCGCCTTGGGATCGATCCAAAAAAGATCGGCCGTCCTCGTTAATCAATTTTACGCGAGGGTCGGAGAACAAATGCCCTATGTAGCTTGCATATTTTTTCGTAACCATGCGGATCATGGCCGGGTTGATCTCCACGGCGGTGACCGAGGCGGCGTCATGGAAGAGGGCGGTCATAACATCGATGCCGCCGCCCACGCCGATGACCAGCACCTTCGGCCTGGTTTTTCCCTGGGTTTTCAAAGCCAGGTACGCCGAGGAAATTTGCGAATCGTCCAGGGAGGGGAATTTTTTCAGGTCGCCGGCGTCCTTGTATAAAAAGGTCGGCCCGATGCCGTCCTGGGTGACCATGCGCATGGGGACCTCCTGATAGTCCACCACGCCGAACTCCCCCCCGCCAAGCATATGCATGTAATGCTCGGGCCATATGTCCAACTGGGCGATGGCGCTGTGCAAAATGTCGCGCCGCCCCATGTCCGGGACCGAGCGTTTGTAAACCAGATGCCTGCCTCCGGAAAAAGGAATTTCCAGGGAGTATACTTTGTTGAGTCGGGGGTCTTCCTGATACGCGATGGTGAGCCTTTGCTTGGAAAGATCCATGGGAATCTCCCAGAACAAACGCCCTGAGTGAAAGCCCAGAAAGGCCAGCAAACAGAGCATGGTGAGGCCGGCGGCCGCCCATTTTCCCATTCTTTTTTCTGCGGACAGGCACACGGCCGCCAGCCCGGCGAGCACGGCCGAAGCCATGGCCGCGCCGTTCACGCCCGCCGCGTTCAATAAAAGCGGGGCCGCCGCGGCGCCCAGGGCGGCGCCCAGCATATCAAACCCGTAGAGCTTGCCCGCCTGCCTGGAATACGCCTGAAAGCAAACGGCGATGACGTATCCTGCAAAGAAAAAAGGGACGGCCAGCAATCCTAGCAGGGCCAAAAATGTGCAGAAGTTTTTCCAATCGCCCAATAGCTGCATGGCTTCGATGTGCAGGCGGGAGCTTAAGAAATACGAAGCGGGCAGGGCGACGGCGAATGCCAGGGCGCTTTGAAACAGGCCCCTGGTCAACACGGAGGCGCTTTGGCTCTGGTTGAATCTTACGGCGGCGACGGCGCCCGAGGCCCCAAAGCCCAGCAAGGCCACGGACACGACCAGATAAGCATGATGGTGCCACATGATAATGGAAAAAAGGCGGGTGAGGGCGATCTGATAGGCCAGGGCCGAGGCCGAAATAAAAAATACGCCGGCCAGGACGGGACGGGCTATCCCGGGAGTCTGTTCAGAATGGGAGTCCGATAATGGTTTCAAGGCCTAGTAACCATGCGGGAAAAAAAGGAGCGGCGGGCGAGAGCGAAGCGCGCAACGCCCGTCAGTCCAGCATTCGACGGATGGCGAGCAGTTCGTCCCTGATTTCCTCCAGACCCGGGGCGGACTTTTTGCCTGCCGAAGATTCTTTGACTTCCTTGGCTTGTTTGCCCTCTTGGGCCAGGGCGGCTTTGGCCCCCGGGATAGTGAATTTTTGGGTGTACAATAAATCCTTGATGCGCAGGATCAGGTCCAGGTCGGTCCGTTTGTACACCCGGTGCCCTGACAAGGATCTGCCGGGGCGGATTTGCTTGAATTCACTTTCCCAAAAACGCAATACAGAGGGTTTAAGTCCTGCTATGGAGCTGACTTCTCCAATCCTGAAATACCGCTTATCAGGGTCCAGCACGAATTCTTCACTCATGGACACCCCTCCATGGGAAAAAGCAGGACTGGCTCTCAGGCCTTGGCCGGAACTCAGGCAGCCCCAAAGGCTTCCGTCAATTCCTTGCCAATCCCTTCATGCACCTCGTTCACTTCCTTGTCTTGCAGGGTCGTGGAGTCGGACCTGTACGTAATGCGGAACGACAGGCTCTTTTTGCCTTCCGGCACGGGCTCGCCTTCATAGACGGCCACAACCTCCAGCGCCCTGATCCATTCCTGATCCATTTTGCGGACGTGAGCCAGGACGGCTTCGGCTTCCACCTTCTTGTCCAGGACAATGGTGATGTCCCTGTCTGTGGCGGGAAACCTGGGCGGCGCCTGATAGGTCAGTGCATCCGGGACGGCGGCCAAAAGGGCGGCCGCGTTAAACTCGGCGACAAACACGTCCTGCTTGACTTCAAATCCTTTCAGAACCTCGGGCTTGACCTTGCCGAGCACGCCCACGCGCTGGCCCTGGCAGACGATTTGCGCGCATTGGCCTTTGACCAGATAAGGCGCGGAGTCGTCTTCAATTCGGGAATATTCGGCGTTTTCGATATGAAAGTCCGCCATTAAAGCCTCGCAGCAGCCTTTCATCTCGAAAAAGTCCGTGCGAACCGCCTTGCTTTGCCAGGACGGGGCCGCAGCCGCGCCGGAAAGAACCAGGCACAGGGACTCGATTTCCGTGGGCAGTTCCTGGCCTTTTTCCGCGATGAAGGTCTTGCCGATTTCAAACAGGGCCAGGTCTTTGTTCTGGTAATTGATGTTTACCGCCACGGAGGCGAAAAGCCCGGGCAGCAAAGACGTACGCATGACCGCCTGATCCTCGGTCAAAGGATTGAGGATGGGCAGGGTCTGGGTTCTTTTGTCCGATTCCGCCAGCATCAGGCGTTGGGGCGTATCAGCGCCCACAAAGCTGTAATTGATGGCCTCGCGGAAGCCCCGGCCGCTCAGGGAAGTCCTCAACTTCAGCCCGAAATCCCGGATGGGGTCGGACGGATGGATTTCCATGGTCGCGGCCGGCCAGGTCGTGGGAATGTTGTCGTATCCGAACAGCCTGGCCACTTCCTCCATCAAATCCTCGGGACGGGACACGTCCACGCGGTAGACCGGAGCCAGCACCTTCATGGAGTCCTGGTCAATGGGCGTGACTTCCATGTTCACGGATTCCAGGTATTTCACGATCTGGTCGAAAGGAATGTCCGTGCCCAGAATTTCGTTGGTCCGGGAAGCGGAAAGGGTGATCTCCGTCTTTTCCACAGTGACCGGGTGAGCGTCCACCGCCCCTTTGGCGCAAACGCCTCCGGCTGTCTGCAGCATAAGCTGGGCGGCCCTTTGGGCGGCGAACAAAACGCCTTCGTGATCCGTGCCGCGTTCGAATCGATGGGAAGCCTCGGTGTGATACCCAAGTCGTTTGGCGGTCTTTCTGACGCTCATGGGGCTGAAATGGGCGCTTTCGATCAACACGTTGGTTGTGTTGTCGTTGATTTCGGAGTTGAGTCCGCCCATGACCCCTGCCAAAGCCACGGCCTTTTTGCCGTCGCAGATCATGAGCATGTCGTCTTCCAGCTCATTTTCCTTGCTGTCCAGGGTGGTGAACTTCTCGCCTTTAGCGGCCAGACGAACCACAATCCTGTTTTCCTCCAGCAGGTCGTAGTCAAAGGCGTGCAAAGGCTGCCCGGTTTCCATCATCACGTAGTTGGTTACGTCCACGATGTTGCTGATGGGGCGAATGCCAACGGCCAGCAGGGCCTGGGCCAGCCAGTTGGGGCTGGGGCCGATCTTGATGCCTTTGATCACACGGGCTGCGTATCGGGGGCAATGATCCGGGTCCAGGATGTCCACGGAGGTGACGTCCTCGACGGCGTCGCCTTCTTCAGGCAGGCTGGCGTCGGGCAGCGTCATTTCCACGCCGTAGATGGCGGCCAGCTCCCGGGCCACGCCGATCATGGAAAGGCAGTCGGACCGGTTGGGGGTGATCCCCAGTTCAAAAACCGTATCGGAAAGATTCAGGGCCTCGGCCAGGTTTTGGCCGGGAGTCAGGGAGTCGTCCAGTTCCATAATGCCGCCGGCGTTTGCTCCGACTTCCAGCTCTTTTTCAGAGCAGAGCATGCCTTCGGAAACCTGTCCCATGAGCTTGCCCTTGGAAATGACCATGCCGTCGGGAAACTCGGCGCCCTGGAGGGCCAGGGGGGCTTTCAGCCCGGCCCGGGCGTTGGGCGCGCCGCACACGACCTGCAAGGTCTGGCCGCCGGCGTTCACTTGGCAAACCTGCAAGTGGTCGGACTTTTTCACGGGTTCCGCGGACAGAATTTCGCCTACCACCACTTTTTGCAGGTGGGCGAACCTGTCATGCACCCCTTCCACCTCCAGCCCGGCCATGGTCAGGGCATGGGCGATTTCCTGGGGATCCGCATCCACGTTGACGTATTGTTGGAGCCATTTCAGACTGACTAACATAATCTTTCCTAATCCGTTTGGGAAATTTCAAAAAATTAATCTGACGAAGACGATTTCGGCTTGGAATTAAAACTGGTTCAAAAAGCGTAGGTCGTTTTCGTAATATTTGCGGATGTCGTCGATGCCGTATTTGAGCATGGCGATGCGCTCCACTCCCATGCCGAATGCAAAGCCGGAGATTTCGGAGGTGTCATATCCCACGAACTCGAAAACGCGGGGATGGACCATGCCCGAACCCAGGATTTCCAGCCAGCCGGTGTGAGAGCACACGCGGCAGCCGGAGCCTTTGCACATGACGCATCCGATATCCACTTCGGCGCTGGGCTCGGTAAACGGAAAAAAGCTGGGCCGGAATCGAAGCGGTGTTTTATCGTCGAAAATCTGGTGCACCAGGGTGGTCAGCACCCCCTTGAGGTCGGCGAACGAAATGCCTTTGTCCACCACCAGGCCTTCCACCTGGGCGAACATGGGGGTGTGGGTGATGTCGGAGTCGCACCGGTAAACCTTGCCCGGGGCGATAACGCGCACGGGCGGCTTCTGCTTTTCCATGGTGCGGACCTGCATGGGCGAGGTATGGGTTCTCAGCACCACGTTGTCCGACACGAAAAAGGTGTCCTGCATGTCCCTGGCGGGGTGGTCTTTGGGAAAGTTCAGGGCCTCGAAATTGTAATAATCCAATTCCACTTCCGGCCCCTGGGCGATGTCAAAGCCCAGGCGGGTGAAGATGTCGCAGATTTCCAGGTTGATAGTGGTGAGGGGATGGAGTCCGCCCACCTTCCTGGGCCTGCCGGGCAGGGTGACGTCCACGACGTCCCCGGCCTCTTTGCCGGAACCGAATTTCTCCACGGCCTTGGCAAAGGCGTCCTGGAGATCATTTTTCAATTCGTTAGCAAGGCGCCCGATCAGGGGTTTTTCGTCGGCCGGAACCTTGGCCATCCCCTTCATGAGATCATTGACCAGGCCCTTGCGGCCCAAATACCGGATGTTCAGTTCATCAATGGCTTTGGCGTCGCCGGCCGACTCAATGTCGGCCAGAGCCTGGGTCCGTAATTCTTGGATTTGTGTTTTCACTGTAGCCTTTTTGCAAATAAACCTCCCCGCGGGGCGCCGCGGGGCGCATGATTACAGGAATGGCGGCAAAATGGAGCCAAACGCCCCGAAAGGCGTCTACAAACAAAACCAAAGCCCAAGGGGAGGACCCGTCATGAGAACTGCGGCGGGTGAGACCTTGGGCTTTGCTTATGCCTGTTTTGCTGCCAGGCTGGTGATTTCAGCAAAACATGCCGGATCGGAAATCGCCAGTTCGGCCAGAACTTTGCGGTCCAGGTCCACGTCGGCTTGTTTCAGTCCGTAGATGAATTTGCTGTAGGACAGGCCGTTCATACGGGCGCCCGCGTTGATTCTGGCGATCCAGAGTGCGCGGAAGTCGCGTTTCTTTTGACGGCGGTCCCTGTAAGCGTACATAAGAGCCCGGTCCACGGTGTCCGCTGCGGTGCGGTAGAGCTTGCTGTGTCCTCCGCGGAAGCCTTTGGCCAGCTTGAGTACTTTTTTACGGCGTCTGCGCGCCTTAAAACCTCTTTTTACACGCATGATTCTTCTCCCTTGCGCGGAAAGCAAGCGGCTTTCCGGCGGGTCAGTCTGTTAAAAAGAACTCTCTACCAGTAAGGAAGGAGCCTTTTGATGTTCTTCATGTTGGCTTCGTCCAGAATGTGGCTCTGGCGCAAGTCCCTTTTACGCTTCCGGGATTTTTTGGCCAAAATATGGCTTCCGAAGGACTTGGAATATTTTACTTTTCCCGAGCCCGTCTTCTTAAACCGTTTGGCTGCCGCCCGGTTGGTCTTGATTTTTGGCATCTTTCCTTCTCCTTTGGGGCTCCTGTCATGGGGGAGCCGGGATATTTCTCTGCAGCGCCTAAACACTAATAAACGCCCCGCCGTATGAGTACGGGGCGTCAGGAATAAGGCTGCTCTGTATGTTTACTTCTCTGCCTTGGGCGCCAGGACCATTATCATGGTCCTGCCTTCAAACTTGGGGAATTGCTCCACCACCGCAAACTCGGCGGTGGCGTCCTGTACGCGCTTGAGCATTGCGCGTCCCCTGTCTGCAAAGGCGATCTCACGGCCCCGGAACATCACGGTCACTTTCACTTTATCATTGTTGGCTAAAAAGCGCTTGATGTGGCCGATTTTCGTGTCCAGGTCGTGATCCCCCGTTTTAGGCCTGACCTTGATTTCCTTCACGGAAAAGGAAGAGGCCTTTTTCTTGGCTTCCTGGAGTTTCTTGGTCTGCTGATACTTGAACTTGCCATAGTCCATAATCTTACAGACCGGCGGGGAGGCGTTCGGCGAAACTTCCACCAGATCCAATCCCGAGGCTTCCGCTACGGAAAGGGCTTGATGGATCGGGATCACCCCCACCTGATTGCCGTTTTGGTCGATCAGGCGAACTTCCTTGGCTCTAATCTTTTTATTGATGTTTACCCGCTTGTTTATACCTGTCACCTCCCACCTGATTAAAGTTTGCTCAAAAAACGTACTCCATAGTGCAAGATGGTGTGGTAGATACAATACACCATGCCATAATGCAAGAGGAAAATATAGCCCTGAGCCGCCTGTCCGGGCGGGCTATGGAGTGCGTTTTCCCAAGATGCGGGGGCCTTTTCTCGTGACTTCCCGCATTAAACCCTAAGGATGTCAGAAAAATGCCCTTTTGGCAAGCAAATGATTATTCTTCCGCTAATTTTTTTCCGAACCGTGCACCTTGCGAATCCGGAACAGCTCCTGGAACACAAACAGCGACTTGGCCAGACTGTCGTAAACGATCCGGGAATCCTCCACATGAGACCAAACCACCGGGAATTCGCCCACTTTATAGCCCCTTTGACGGGCCAGCCACAAAATCTCGGGGTCGAATATCACGCTGTGAAGCTTCTGGCGCGAAAAAAGATCCCGGGCCGCCTTTTGGGTGAACATCTTGAACCCGCACTGGGTGTCCGGATGGCGGATCCCCAAAACCAGCCTTTGGATGATTTTATACACCTTGGCGGAAACGGCCCTGGGCAGGTTTTGGGTCTCCTTGACCACGGCGCCGGTCATGGCCCGGGAGGCGATGGCGACGTCGAAGCCCTTGTCCAGAACCTCCATGGGCTTGACGATTTCCTCAATGGGCACGGCGTAGTCCGCGTCCATGAACAAAACCCGCTCTCCCTGGGCGCGCAGCATGCCGTACTGCACGGCGCAGCCCTTGCCCCGGTTGGGAAAATACTCCAAAACCCGGATTTCCGGCCCGCCTTCCTTGGAATAGCCCCTGGCCACGGCCACGGTGTTGTCCTTGCTGCCGTCGCTCACCACCACCACTTCGCTGGAATAATCCTGGGCGGAAAGGTAGTCCACGGTTTTTTCCAGGGTCCGCACAATGCGGTCTTCTTCATTATATGCAGGAATGACGATCGATAATTTCACCATCCGCCTTCCCTCCTATCAAACTTTGTCTTCGCGAAACTGCATGGAGTAGAGCTTGTGATAGGCGCCTTTTTTCTCCAAAAGTTCGGCGTGGGCGCCTTCCTCCACCACCTGGCCGTCCACGATGACCAAAATGCGGTCCGCGTGCATGATGGTGGAAAGCCGATGGGCGATCACAAAACAGGTCCTGCCTTCCATGAGGTTTTCCAGGGCCTTCTGGACCACCCTTTCCGCCTCGGTGTCCAGGGCGGAGGTAGCCTCGTCCAGGATCAGGATAGGCGCGTCCTTTAATATGGCCCGGGCGATGCACATACGCTGCTTTTCGCCGCCGGACAATCTCGCTCCCAGTTCGCCGATGGTCGTATCCAGGCCCTTGTCAAAGCCCTGGATAAAATCCCAGGCATAGGCGGCTTCCGCGGCCTTGCGGATCTGGTCGTCGGTGGCTTCGGGCTGGCCGTAGGCGATGTTGCTCCGCACCGTATTGTTAAACAGGATGGGCTCTTGGGTGACGACGGCGATCTCCCGGCGCAGGCGGGATAGCGCTACCTTTCGGATGTCCACGCCGTCGATCTTGATGGCGCCTTCCACCACGTCGTAAAACCGGGGAATCAGGTTGACCAGGGTCGTCTTGCCGCCGCCGCTCATGCCCACCAGGGCGATGACCTCGCCCGGCTTGATCTCCAGGTTGATTCCCCGGAGCACCATGGAGGACTCGTATTTAAAGCCCACGTTTTCAAAGCGCAGGGTGTGCGGGGTCCTTGCCAGGGGCGCGGGGTTTTTCGCCTCCACGATGTCCGGCTCTCTCTCGATGATGTCAAATATCCGGTCCACGGCCGCCATGCCCTCCTGGAGGGCGTTGTTCAGGTTGGCCACCTTTTTCACGGGGTCGTAAAGCAGCAGCACGGCGGTCATGAAGCCGAAGAACATACCCGGGGTATAGGCCGGATTATGTATGACCTTGTGGCCTCCGTACCAAATAATAAAGGCGATGCCCACTCCCGCCAAAAACTCCATGACCGGCGAGGACATGCTCCGGGCCAGGGCCTGGCGAATCTCCAATTGCAACACCCTTTCGGTCTTTTGGTAGAACCTCTGTTTTTCCGCCTTTTCCATGCCGAATGCCTTGACGATTTTGTTGCCGGCAAAGGTTTCGTGTAAAAACGCGGAAAGATCGCCCATGGTTTCCTGAATGCCTGTGCTGGCTTTGCGCACCTTTTTGCCGAACCAGACCACCGGATAGTAGGCGATGGGCAGAATCAGAATGGCGCCTGTGGCCAGTTGCCAGTCTAAATAGAATATGACCCCTATAAGCGCGATGACCGTGAAAAAATCCCGCAGGGCCGCCGTCACCGCCGAGGACACCATGGTCTTGATGATGTTCACGTCAAAGGTGATGCGGCTCATGAGCGCGCCTGTTTTTTCCGCATGAAAAAAAGAAATGGGCAATTCCATGATGTGATGATACAGGCTGTCGCGCAGATCCTTGATGATTTTCTGGCCCACGTAGGTCATGAAGTACTCCTGCATGAACCGGCCGATTCCCTGGATCAGAAACAGCACAACCACGGCGACCGGTATCACCAAGAGCATTTTTTCGTCTTTGTTGACAAAGATGTCATCCAGCACAGGCCTTACCATCAAGGGGATGGCGCCTTTGGCGCCCGCCATGAGCAGCATGCCGAACATGGCCAGGGCCAGACGGCCCCAGTTTTCCTTGATTAAGGTGTATAGTCTCCTGTGCCGGTTGCGCACCTGGAATCGTTTTACATGGGACTTCACTCATCCACCTCGTGTCCGCACAATTTTTCCGCCAGGGCGGTGATGCGGTTCAGTTCGTCTTGCGCTTCCCTCCGTTTGGCCTCGAACTCCTGGTCCGACATTTTAGGGGGAACCATGATGGGTTTGCCGTACACGACGACGTTTTCCGAGAAAGGCTTGGGCAAAATAAAACGGTCCCAACTGGCGAAGACCTTTCTGCTTGTCGCCGAGTAGGTGACGGGGATAATGGGCGCGCCGGTTTTCCTGGCAAGGGAAATGGCGCCCGGCTGCAAAACCTGCCTGGGCCCCTGGGGGCCGTCCGGCACAATGCCGGCGGGCTGGCCGTTTTGCATTTTTTTGACAATGCCCTGCAGAGCCTTCACCCCGTGCCGCGTGCTGGAGCCCCGCACGCAGTCATGGCCCTGGCGCCCCAGGACCTGGGCGATGTACTCGCCGTCCTCGGAGGCGCTGACCATGATAGCGGCGTTCCAGCCTTTAAACAAATAGCTGACCATCAAAATTCTGGAATGCCAGAAAATCAGGATGAAATCCCTTTTGCTCTCCACAATGGCGCGCACGGGCTCGTACCCTTTGACGCGGATGCGGCAGGAAAGGAACAAAGCGTCGATAATGGTCTTGCCCAGGACGCCCACTGCTTTCCATTTGAGCTTTTTGGATCTTGCCGGCGTGAATTCCTTGGTCATGAGGATTTTTCTCCCAAAAGCTCCAGGGCGATGGAGGCGGTTTTATCCGAAGCCCCGGGCCCGCCCAGGAGCTTGCGGACTTCCTTCAGGTCCCGGTAGATCTCCGATAACCTGCGGGGATCCAGTATAATTTCCAGGGACCGTGCCGCGATGTTCTCGGGATTAGCCTTATCCTGAATCAGTTCCGGCATGATTTCCTTTTTGCCGATAAGATTGGCCAGGCCCACGTATTTCACCTTGATCACGGCCTTGGCGACCAAATAGCTTATGGAGGAGATTCTGTAAACAATAACCGTAGGGGCCAGAGCAAGAGCCGCTTCCAGGGTGACGGTGCCGGATGCGGCGATCACCAGTTGGCTTTGCTCCATAACCTCCCTGGCCCGGCCTTGGCGGATTTCCACCCACGAAGCGTCTTCTCCCATGATTCTGGCCAGGATGCTTTCCACCAGGCTTGGGTCCACCGTTGGCGCCATGGGCAGGACAAACTGCAGGCCGGGGCGCTGCTCCCGCATGATGGCGGCGGCCTGGAGCATGACAGGCAAAAGGCTGGAGACCTCCCGGTTTCGAGAGCCCGGCAGCAGCCCTATGAGGTTGGGATTGCGCTTTACCGTGGGCTCCCGGTCCGCCCCTTCGTGGTCCAACAGGGGATGGCCCACATAAGTGACGGGCACATTATGAGCGTCGTAAAACTCCTTTTCAAAAGGCAGGATTACGGCAATGTGGTCCACCAGCTTTTTGATTTTTTTAACCCGGTTTTGCCGCCATGCCCAGATTTGCGGGCTGATGTAATAGAGAACTTTGACTCCCAGGCTGCGGGCGGTCTTGGCGACCATCATGTTGAAGTCGGGAAAATCGATGAGGATCAGGAGGTCGGGCTTTATCTGACGCACAACTTCCCGGGCGAACATGACCCCGTGGAGCAGGGTTCCGGCCCTTTCCAGGATTTCCGTAATTCCGACCACCGAAAGCTCTTTGGCGTCCACGACAATGCGCAGGCCTTCTTTTTCCATGGCCTGGCCGCCGATGCCGCAAAAGTACAGATTGGGATTGCGGGCTTTCATGGCCTTAACCAGACGCGCGCCGTGCACGTCTCCGGACGCCTCTCCGGCGATAATCATTACGCATTGTGTATCAGTTTCCTGCACGGCGATTTTCCCGCTTTGAACAAAATCAGTTATTTTTGATCCTGCTTGACCTGGGCCATGATGGTAAGGGCGGTTGCCAGAGCGTCCCGGCCGACCTGGCCGGTTACCTGGGGCGCCTCTCTTTTGATGGAGCTGTTAATAAACGCTCCGATTTCCGCGGCCAGGGCGTCGGCCGTTTCAAAGGTGGACTCCTCCGCGCCAAGGCCCAGCCCTTCCTCGCCTTTGTCCTCAGGTTTGGTTATAGCCACCCGGCGATTGGCGAAATCCACGGAAATGCAGGCGTCCTTTTGAAAGATCCTGAGCTTGCGCATGTCGTTCTGGGACATGCGGCTGGCCGTCACGCTGGCGACGCATCCGTTTTCAAACTCCAACCGGGCGTTAGCCACGTCCAGATGTTCGGAAACCACGGAAACGCCGGTGGACCGGATGTTTTGCAAACGGGCGCCGGCCAGGCTTTGGATGATGTCGATGTCGTGGATCATGAGGTCCAGGACCACGCTGACGTTCAAAGCCCTGGGCTTGAAGGACGACATGCGTTGCGCTTCAATGAACAAGGGGTTTTTGACAACGCCGTCCAAAGCCAGTACGGCCGGGTTGAACCGCTCCAGATGCCCCACCTGGATGATCAGGCCCTTGTGTTCGGACAGGTCGATCAAAGCGTCCGCTTCTTCCAGGGTGTTGGTCATGGGCTTTTCAATAAGAACGTCGGCTTCATGCTCCAGAAAATCCTTGCTGATTTGGAAATGACGCCCCGTGGGCACGGCCACGCTCACGGCGTTCACCTTGCCCAGCAAGTCCCGGTAATCGTAGAAAGCCTGCGTCCCGCAGTCTTTGGCGACCCTGTCGGCGGCTTCCCGGTCCGAGTCCACCACGCCCACCAGTTCAGCATCCGGGTGCGCGGCGTATTTTTGCGCGTGAAACTTGCCGAGATATCCCACGCCGATGACGGCTGTTTTAAGTTTGGCCATGAAAAAGGTCTACTCCTGATTATTATTTATCGCCACGATGGCTATGTTGTGACTATCCGCCAAGTCAACCATGGCCTCGCGGTCGAACACAACGGCGGCTCCGGCCGCCAGGGCCAGGGCCGTGCACCCGTTGGGTATCATGTTTTCAATGGTTTTGGCGCCTGCCGCCGGCAGGTCGAACCGGTGGTCCTGGTTGGGCTTGGGCATTTTGACCACCACGGCGTTACTGGCTTCAAGCTCTCCGGCTCTTTTAATGGCCGCGTCCGTGCCTTCAATGGCTTCCACGCAAATAACGCTTCCCCGCGTGAGTATCAGGCACTGGCCGATATCCAGGGGGCCGATTTTCTGCAGCAGTTCATGGCCCAGTTTGATGTCTGCCGCTTCCTGCTCCGTGGGCTGCCTTTGAGTCCACACGCCTTCGGGCGCCAGCAGATGAGGCAAAATGCTGGTGGCTGCAATCACCTGGATGCCGTGCTTTTCCACGGCCTGGGCCACGGCCCGAAGCACCATGTCGTCTCCGGTGGCGTCAATGGAGGCCAAGGCCTCCAGGGCCAGGGCGTCGGGGGCGAAGTCGGTCATGAGCCTGGCTTTGGTGATTCCTCCCAACATAACGGCTTTGGTCACGTTGTTTTGGAGGAAAAAATCCATGATTTTTTGCAGCTCGCCGATTTTCACCCACAGGATCCCGTCCGTTTCCTGGGCCAGATCCTCTTCGGTTTCATTCGTGTGGGCTGCGGCGTACACCTGCATGCCCGCCTTGCGGGCCGCCCGGGCGAAAAGCAAGGGGAACTGTCCGTTCCCCGCTACAATGCCTATATTGGATGATTTTTCTGACATGATCAAGCGACTCCCAGCTTGGGGGGCACACGCGCCGGAAGACCGGGGCGGTTAATCCCGGCCCGGCTTGCCCCGGGTGACCCCGCGCTTGGAGGATTCCAGGAATTGGAGGAAAGTTTGAACTTCCGGCAGATCAGGAACTTCCGCCTTAACGCGTTCAATGGCCTCGTTCATGGTCAGGCCGATGCGAAAGATGATGCGGTAAGCCTTTTTCAGGGCGTCCAACACCTCGGGAGTAAAGCCGTGGCGCTTGAGACCGACCTTGTTCAGGCCGTGAAGCCTGGCCCGGTCGCCCGCCGCCAGGACGTACGGAGGAATATCCTTGGGCACCGCGGATTTTCCGCCTACAAAGGCGTAGTCGCCCACGCGGGTGAACTGGTGGATGGCCACCAGACCGCCGATGGAGGCGTAATCGCCGATTTCAACGTGCCCGGCCAGGGTGGCGGCGTTGGAGAAAAGCACGCCTTTGCCGGTTATGCAGTCGTGGGCAATGTGGGTGTACGCCATCAAAAAGTTGTCGTCCCCCAGTTTGGTGAGCCCGCCGCCGAAGCCGGTCCCGCGATGGATGGTCACGAACTCGCGCACCAGGCAGCGGTCGCCGATCACTACATGGGACTCCTCTCCGGCGAATTTGACGGATTGGGGCGTGGCCCCAATGGCTGCGTGATGAAAAATCCGGCAGTCAGCCCCGATGGTGGTGAATTCGTCAATGGTCACCATGGAGCCAATAACGGTGTTGTCTCCAATTTTTACGTTATTGCCGATTACGGTAAACGGTCCGATGGAGACGTTTGCGCCTATTTCAGCGTTTTTATGAACAACAGCCTGCTCGTGGATCATCAGTTATTTTCCCCAGCCCGCCATGAGTTCGGCCTCTACGGCCAATTCGCCGTCTATGGTGGCTGTTCCCTTCATCTTCATGATGTTTCTTTTTTGTTTGTAGTCCGTAAGCTCAAAAATAATCTGGTCCCCAGGGAGGACCGGCTTGCGAAAACGCACTTTGTCAATGCCCAGGAAGTAAATCGGCTCCCCGCGCTCCCGTTCCGGATGGGTTTCAAAAGCCAGCACTGCGGCTGTTTGGGCCATGGCCTCCAACACCAAGACGCCGGGCATGATGGGTTCGCCGGGGAAATGCCCCTGGAAAAACGGCTCGTTAATGGTAACGTTTTTCAACCCTTTTACATATTCCCCCGGAACCAGCTCCAGGATTTTATCCACAAGCAGAAAGGGATACCTGTGCGGGATGATTTCCATGATTTGCCGGACGTCAAAGAGCGAGGTCATGAGATTTTATCCTCTAAGTTTTTGATGCGTTTGGCAAGATTTCTGATTTCCTTGGCCAATTCCGGCAATTGGGGGATGATCCGCTGCACCCGCAGCCATAGCCTGTGGGGGATGCCGGGACTTCCTGAAATAAACTGTCCGCCTTCCAGGTCCTTGGCGATGCCGGCCTGAGGGCCTATAACGGTATCGTCGCCTATGGTGATGTGGTCGCTGATTCCCGCCTGCCCGGCAATGACCACGTGACGGCCCAACTTGGAGCTGCCTGAAATGCCGGCCTGGGCCACCAGCAGGGCGTTGTCTCCCACCTGGACGTTGTGGCCCACGTGCACCAGGTTGTCGGTTTTGACGCCATTGCCTATATAGGTGGTTCCAAAGGTCGCCCTGTCTATGGTGTTGTTGGCGCCGATTTCCACGTCATCACCTATACGCACGTTTCCGATCTGGGGGATTTTTTCATATCTTCCCCCGTCAGGCGCAAACCCGTACCCGTCCGCGCCGATTACCGTCCCCGCGTGGATGATCGTCCTGTCGCCCACTTGGCAGTTATTCAGGATGGTCACGTTGGGGTATAGGGTCACGTCGTCGCCGATTTTCACCCCATCGCCTAACACGACATTGGGCATGAGGATCACATTGGAGCCCACGGCGACGCCGGAGCCGATGACAACCCCGGGGGCGGCGGAAAAGTTGTCGCCGCTGGAAAAATTTTCGCCTACATGAGCGCCGGGATGAACGCCCGGGGCCGGCTTGGGCGGCGGATTGTACAGGGCGATGGCCCTGGCGAAACACGCGTAGGGATTTTGCACTCTAAGGAGGTTTCGATCCGCATCCGGAGCGTTGGCCGCAACAATCACGGCGCCCGCCCGGGTTTCGGCCAGCCGCTTGAAATATTTGGCGTTGACCGCGCAGGTGATATGCTCCGGCCCCGCCTCTTCAAAGGGCATGACGCCCGAAATTTCCAGGGCCGGGTCTCCCTGAACGGCGCCTCCCAAATACTCGGCCAGGTAATCCAGGGTGTAAGTAGTCATGGCTTTATTTTTTGTGCCTGGCGTTGATTTCCTTGATAACCTGGTCCGTGATGTTCATGCCGTCCAGGTTGAACATGACCCCGCCTTCCTGACGTTCTATGATCAGCGTATATTGCTCTTTTTTTGCGATTTCGTCCACCACGTCCAGGATGGCTTTGTGGAGGCCGGTGGTCAGGGTGTATTCCAATTGCTTGAGTTCATCCAGGTATTTCTTCTGCAGAACCTGGAAGTCGCCCGACTCAATGCGCAACTGGCGCATTTTCTCTTCTTTGACTTCGTCTTTAAGGAACTTGGCCTGGCTTTCCAATTGCTGCTTCAGGTTGTTGAGAGAGGTTTGGCGCGCTTCCAGATCGGCCGTTTTCTTCTCGGTTTCAGTCTTTAGTTGACTGGAATAGTCCATACCCATTTGGGAGGTTTCCATAATTTTTTGGACGTCCACGATTCCAATTTTGTTGGCCAAAGCGCAGGGAATTCCCATTGCAAAGACAAGAAGTAAAGACAAGATTGCTAATTTTGTACGCATCAAACAGCCTCCTTAATTATAATTGCGTTGCATCGTTTTTTTCTAACTAAAAAGCGCCGCCCATGGTGAACTCCCAGCGGCCGTCAGAGTCTTCGTCTCCCTGAGGATCGATGATGTAACCCCTTTCCAGGCGAATGGGGCCGACCGGAGAGTACCAGCGAATTCCAAAGCCCCAGCTTTCGCGCAGCTTTTGCAGGTTCACGAGTTCTCCGTTATTGTACACATCGCCTGTATCATAGAACACAAGGCCGATAAGGCCGGCTTCCTTGACCAGGGGGAAGTGATATTCCAGGTTGAACTGGACGAACTTGTTGCCGCCGATTAAAGCGCCGTCGTCGTCCTCGGGGCTCAGGTCCTCCCAGGTGTACCCGCGCATGGAGTTGATTCCGCCCAGGTAAAAGCGTTCGTAGGTGGGCAGGTAGCCGTGGCTTTTATTTTCCTCCACAAAGCCCGCTTTGCCGTGGGCGAAAAATACCGTATCCCAAAACAAGGGAAATAACCAGCCGGATTCAGCTACATACTTGGTGAAAGCAAGGTCGCCTCCCATGGGGCCGCCTGCGTACTGGACGCTGGCCTTATGATAAGAGCCCTTGGTGGCGTTAAAGGATTTGTTTCTCGAGTCGTAGGCAATGGTTCCCTTGACGCTGGACTCCACGTTTTCGCCTTCCACCTCCCATACAAGATCCGAGGCGTAAATGCTGATGTCGTTAATGTCGGATATGTCGTAAGCATACGACACGTACGCCCGGGTGTAATCCCAGATGGGGTAGCCCAGGCTGAGGGTGCCGCCCACCCGGTCGCGGGTGTAGGTGTCATAGTCCCTGGTCCAATTATAGAGGTCCGCGCCTGCTGTCAAGCGGGAATCGAAAAGCCAGGGCTCGGTGAAGCTCATGGAGAACTTGCTGGAGCTGCCGCCCATCTGGGCCTTGAGGTCCAGGGACTGGCCGCGGCCGAAAAGGTTTTTCTGGCCGATGGAGACCATGCCGAAGGCGTCGTCCGTGTTGCTGTAGCCGCCGCCGAACATGAAGGCGCCTGTGGGCTTTTCCTTCACGTTGATTTTAAGGATCATCTTGTTTTCGTCGCTGCCCTTGACCGTGTCCACCTTGACGTCTTCAAAAAAGTCCAGGCGAACCAGGTTGCGCACGCCGCGCTTCATCAGGCTGCCGTTGTATAAGGCCTGCTCCTGGATGGGCAGTTCCCTGCGGATGACTTTTTCACGGGTTTTCGTGTTGCCCGTAATGATGATCTTTTCGTAGTATACTTCCGGACCTTTGGTAATATTAAAGGTGATGTCCACCTCAAGCCTTTCCCTGTCCGGGCGAATGGCGGGGTAGATTTCAGCGTAGGCGTAGCCCTGGTCCATGTACAGGTCCGAAAGGGTCAGGATGTCCTTCTGCACGGTTTCGCGGCTGAAAACCTCGCCGGTTTCCTTGCCGGTGAGCAGGGGCTCCAAAATATCGTCCTGGGGCAGAATCAGGGATTCGCCCTCCGGAGTGGACAAGGAGATGCGGCCCACCTTGTATTGGGCGCCTTCCTTGATTTTCACCAGGATATGGATCGATTCCCCGTCCACCTGAACTTCCGGCTCCGAGATGCTGGCTTCCACATAGCCGTGGTTATGATAAAACTGGTTCAGCCTTGCGCTGTCCTGCCTCAGGTCTTCGGCGTTCAGTACGCCGGAGTCCGTGATCCAGGAGAAGAATCCCTTTTCCGAGGTTTTCATGACCTTTTTGAGCTTTCTGTCGGAAAAAGCCTCGTTGCCTTCAAAAGCGATTTCCTTGATCATGACTTTCTTTCCTTCCTCGATTTTGATTTCCAGGTCGGAAAGATGCTCTTTATAAGGGGTTATCTCGTAAGTGACCTTCGCGTTATGATAGTTTTCCTCCTTGTACAGCTCCCTGATTTTATTGATGTTATCCTCAATCCTGCGGATATTGAGGATCGAACCGCGGGAGATGTCCATGGCGGCCAGGATGTCGTCATCCTCGATTTTTTTGTTGCCGGCCAGCTTGATCATGTGGAGGGTGGGTTTTTCAAGGACCGTAAAGGTGATGATCACCCCGCCGGCGGTTTCCTGGGATTCCACGCGGATGTCCTCAAAATAGCCCATGGCGAAAATAGCCCGGATGTCGTCGGCCATGGCGCCGGGGGAGTACATGTCTCCCTTTTTGGTCTTGATTTTCTCAATGATGGCGTCGCTTTCAATACGGCTGTTGCCCACAACCTTGATGTCCATAACGGTTTTGCGGCCCAGGACCTTGGAGGCGACGTCTTTACTCAGCTCGCCCACCTTACCCATGAGGGTCTCCATGCCGTAGCCTTCCACATAGGCTGCTTTGATGGGCGACTCCACATAGGTGGACAGCACTTTGGCGTCCAGGCTGTAACGATTGCCCACCTTGGAAAAGCTGCCCCAAACCAGGTAATCGGCCGAGGCCTTCCTACCCAGTTCCCTCAAGGCTTGAATATCCATGCGGGCGGGGTCGGTTTTTTCCGGGACTGCTACGGAGCCCACCGAGGCTATAGCGCCTTCCCGGTCCAGATTCTTTTCCAGTTCCTTGGGAATCTGAGTGCTCAGATACCCCAGGTTCTCCATGGTATGGATGGAAAAGGGGAGGATTTCCACTTTTGGTGCGGAGTCCGCCCACACCATAGGGGTTGCCAGAATGCAGAGAAACAGGGCGGCTAACAGGGGTTTTTTCATAATCACCTCTACTGCTCTAGTATCAGCTTGCCTTCGCTAACGGTCACTTGGCGTTGCATCATTTCAGCCAGTTGCATATTATGGGTGACCACTACCATGGTCATCTTTTTCTCTTGGTTCAATTCGCACAGCAATTCGTGGATCAGGGCGCCGGTCTTGACGTCCAGGTTTCCCGTGGGTTCGTCCGCCAGCAACAGAGGCGGATCCATGATCAGGGCTCTGGCCACGGCCACCCTTTGCTGCTCGCCGCCGGAAAGCTCTCCGATGCGGTGGTTCAGACGATGGCTCATTCCGACCCGCTCCAGCATGGCTTCGGCTTTCTCTTTCGCCTGTTTGGCGTTCAATCCGCTGATTCTCGCCGGCATGGCTGCGTTTTCCAAAGCGGTGAATCCGGGCAGCAAATGATGGAACTGAAAGACAAAGCCCACATTCCTGTTGCGAAACCGGGAAAGCTGCGCGTCCTGCATGGCAAAGACGTCCTGGCCGTTAATATGGAGTTCGCCCGAATCCGGCTTGTCCAGGGCGCCCAGGATGTGGAGCAGGGTGGACTTGCCAATGCCGGAAGCCCCCACCACAGCCACGCTTTGGCCCGCCGGCGCCGTAAAATCCAGGCCGGACAGGATGGTCAGCGTATGATCGTCCGCGGCGAAACGCCGGACCAGACCCTTGGCTTCTATGCACGGAACCTCAACCATACCGGATGATCTCCACAGGATCAAGGCGGGAAGCCCGCCATGCAGGATAAAGGGTGGCCAAGAGGCAAATCAGCAAGGCCGCCCCGGAGATCACCAGCACGTCGAACATTTCCATTTTGACCGGCAAGCGGTCGAACAAATACACAGACCCGTCCAATTTAATGAACTGGTACTTTTCCAGGATTGTGCATAGCAGCGTCCCAATGCTTATGCCAAGGGCCGTGCCAACGATTCCAATGAACATTCCGTTTAGCACAAAAATCTTTAAAATGCTGCGTTTCGTAGCGCCCATGGCTTTCAGGATGGCTATGTCCTTGCGCTTTTCCGTCACCATCATGATCAGGGTGGTGGAAATATTGAAGGCCGCCACCAGCACGATCAAAATCAGAATCACGAACATGGCCCTTTTTTCCATCTTAAGGGCTTCGAACAGGTTTTTATTCATGCGCATCCAGTCCGTGGCCCAGAACATGGGCCCCAGGGCGCCGGTGATTTCCGAAGCAATCCTGTCGGCCTTGTATATGTCCTTCACCCGGACTTCCATGCCGGAGACGGTATCGCCCATGCGTAAAAACTTCTGGGCCTGCTTCATGTCCATCCAGGCCAGGGTCGAGTCGTACTCGTACATGCCGCCTGAAAACACGCCCACCACTTCCAGCCTCTGCATGGTGGGCATCATGCCCACGGGAGACAAGGTCCCGGACGGGGAAATGATGCTAATTACGTCCCCGGGGATGACGTTCAGGTTGTTGGCCATTTCCTTGCCCAGAATAATCCCCGGGCGTCCCTCCGGGTTGGAGGCCTCATCCGGGACCAGACGGTCCCAGGCCCCCGGCGGCTCCACTTTATCTTTAAGGTCAAATATCTCGTTGCTCAATGCGGGGTTGACGCCCCGCAGCAAAGCGCCGGACGCGCCGCGCCGGCTGCGGATCATGGCCTGGCTCTGGATGAACGGCGCCGCTCCCAAGACACCGGGAACCTGCAAAATTTCCTTCCTGGCTTCCATATATTCGCCCATGCCCTGGGCCATGCCGCCCGGCATGACGATGACATGGGGCGTGGAGCCCAGAATGCGCTCCTTGATATGGGCTTCGGCGCCGGTCATGACGGCGATGACGACGATAAGGGCCGTCACCCCCAGGCCCACCCCGCACAAAGACAGGACCGTGATTAAGGACGCAAAGGCTTCCCTGCGTTTGGCCCTCAGGTAGCGGCCGCCGATAAATAGCTCAAAGGCCATAATCTAAAGGAATCATCCTTCCTTTTTATTCGGCGCCTCGTCCCCGGTCTTCAGGGAAGCGGCATGGCGCATGTGCGGGAAGAGAATCACCTCCCTGATGGACGCGGCGTCAGTCAGCAGCATGGCAAGGCGGTCAATGCCCACGCCCTGGCCCGCGGTGGGAGGCATGCCGTATTCCAGAGCCTCCACATAGTCTTCGTCCATCCAATGGGCTTCTTCATCCCCGGCTTCCTTATCCGCCACCTGCTGCAAAAAGCGGCCCCTCTGGTCGTTGGGATCGTTCAATTCGGAAAAGCCGTTGGCGATTTCCTTGCCTGCTATGAACAGTTCAAAGCGCTCGGTAAGATCCGGCTCTTTCTGGCTTCTGCGTGAAAGCGGCGACACTTCCACAGGATAGCTGTGGATGAAGGTGGGCTGGACCAACTCCGGCTCCACCAAGGCGTCAAAGAGCTTGGTCATGATTTTTCCCGTGCGCGCTTTTTTATCAATGGGCACGTTTTTGGATTCCGCAAAGGCGATGAGCTTGTCCCGGTCTTCCAGGACTTCCTTGTCCGCTCCGCCGATGGTTTGCAGGGCGTTGAACATGGAGATGCGCTTCCAGGGGCCTTCAAAGCTGATTTCCTGGCCCTGGTACATAAAGGTCGTGGAGCCGAGAACCTCTTTGGCCACGTGCTGGAACATCTCTTCGGTCAGCTCCATAAGGTCGTGGTATGTGGCGTAAGCCCAGTAAAACTCCAGCATGGTGAACTCGGGGTTGTGCCGCGTGGACACCCCTTCGTTACGAAAGTTGCGGTTGATTTCATACACCCGTTCCAGGCCGCCGACCACCAGGCGCTTCAGGTAAAGCTCCGGGGCGATTCGCAGATACAGGGCCATGTCCAGGGCGTTGTGGTGGGTCACAAAGGGGCACGCCTCGGCGCCGCCGGGAATGGGCTGCATCATGGGGGTTTCCACTTCCAGGAAATCCCGTTGATCAAAGAATCTGCGCATGGCCCGGACGATTTTGCTGCGGCGTATGAACGTCTCCCGGGTTTCCTCGTTCATGATCAGGTCCAGGTAGCGCTGACGATAGCGCTTTTCCGGATCTTTCAGCTTGTTGTATTTTTCCGGCAAAGGCCTGAGGGACTTGCAAAGGAGCGTCAGCTCCCGAGCCGCCAGGGTCCATTCGCCGGTCTTGGTCTTGAAGATGGTTCCCTTTAGGCCCACAAAGTCGCCCACATGCAGGGCTTTGAAAACTTTAAAAGCCTGCTCGTCAACCTGGTCCTTGCGGATGTAAGCCTGCATCTGGCCGGTCCTGTCCTTGAACCGCACAAAGGCCGACTTTCCAAACTTATTGATGGCCATGAGCCTGCCTGCAACGCCGAACACAGGGCCTTCGTCCGTCAGGCTGTCGGGGGCTTCTTCGGTTACGGCCAATATTTCCGATATGGTGTTTTCCACGACATATCCGCTGGGATACGGCTCTATGCCTTCTTCGCGAAGGGCTTCCATTTTCTCCCGGCGTATGTCCAGTTCCGTTTTTTTCACTTGTTTTTGTTCCTTGTCATTCCGGCGGCGCGTCCCGCCTTTTCATCCGGGCTGCATCCTTATTAATCATCTTGGATTGCAGCATAGTCTATCGTCCATAAGCACGCTGGCTTCTTTAAACCGATACTGTTAAAACATAGGCTTTGCCAGTGTCAACCCGGATTATTGAGGCGTGCGCTGCATGAATTGCATAATTGCTTAAAAAACAAAGATTTGCAACAAAGAATCCTATCTTGAAAAAAGATTTCGCCATGCCCATGGGTTTTGAAGGGTTTGGGGATCAATCCGGGGCCGAGACAGGGGGGGCGGCCCGGCGGGCCATGACGGAAAAGGTGCTGCCTTTTTCTGGCACGCTATCCACGTCCAATAGAAAACCATAGGCCTCCAGAATCCGGTATACAACGCACAAGCCCAAACCGCTGCCCTGGGATTTGGTGGTGAAAAAGGGCTCGAAAAGCGATTTTATGGTATTTTCATCAATGCCCGAGCCGTCGTCTTTAACCCGAATTGCTATGGTCTCATTATCGACGGCCTCGGTGATAATGGTCACATGGCCTTCGCTTTCAATGGCCTGGGCCGAATTTAAAAGGAAGTTCCAGATCACCTGCCTTAAATGGGAGGCGTCCATGGCGATCCAGTGGGATGGGTCCAGTTGGACGTGGATGGTCAGCCTGTCCGCGGCCATGCGGTCCCGGCGAAAAAGCTCCACAATTTCGTTCAAATGATTGGCCAGGCAGATGGGGGTTGGGTTTTTAGCCACGGGCCTGGCGAATTGCAGGAACTCGTTGACCAAGTCCCCCAGGCGGTCGGCCTCTCTCAAGATGATGCGCATGAGCTTGTCGTTGGCCGGCTCCAGGACCAGGTCGTCGTGGAGCAATCGCACCGACCCCACAAGGGCGGCAAGGGGGTTTTTGATTTCGTGGGTCAGGCGGGCCGCCATTTCGCCGACAGCGGCCATTTTTTCCACCCGCTGCATATGCTGGCGGACGGAGCGCAGTTCCTGCCGGGTTTTGTATTCCTGTTCGGAGAGCAGGCTGCTGAGGCCGGCCACCAAAAAGCAGGCTACGGTGGTCATCATGATTTTGAAGACGATCTGATTCCAGGGGACCTCGCCCGTGGAGATGCCTGCGCCTTTGTCAAAGGCTTCCAAAAGCCCGAAATACTCCAAATCGATCAACAGGCCGTATTGGATGCTGCACAGGGCCGCAATGATAACGGTTCCGTTTCGCTGGAGAAAGAGGCTGGAGTATATGATAATTACCAGATACAAAAAGGAGAAAACGCTGGAATAGCCGCCGGTTACGTAAATAACGAGGGTTACCAGCACGGTGTCCAGCGCCAATTGCACGTAGGAGAAGACCTGGAGGGGGATGGTGGAAAACAGCAGGGCGTAAAAAAAGGTCAGAAGATAGGTGCCTGCTATGATGCCATACAAAACCAGCAGGGGCGGGGTGGCGTCCAGGGGCGGGTCCTGCCACTGGGCCACGATGGTCGCTCCCAAAAGAAGGGTGGTGAAAACCACCCTTAGGAGCATGAGCCATTGGAGCCGAGGCCTTAACTCGTGTTCGGAGGCAGGCCCCGGCCCTCTTCTTTCCTGAAATGTTACCCGTGCGGTTGACAATTGTCCGTCTCTCCGGAGGCGTCTAACTAGCCACGGCGCCGGCCATCTGGAACACGGGGAGATACATGGAGATAACCAGGCCGCCGACGACCACGCCCAAAAAGGCCATCATAAAAGGTTCGATCATGGAGGTCAGGTTGTCCACCGCCTGATCCACTTCGTTGTCGTAAAAGTCGGCGATTTTCTCCAACATGGTGTCCAGGGCGCCCGTTTGCTCGCCGACCGAAATCATCTGGACGACCATGGACGGAAAAACTCCCGTTTCCGCCAAGGGGTCCGCCATGGTGCGGCCTTCGGTGATTCCCGCCCGGACCGAAAAGATAGCTTTTTCAACGGTTTTGTTGCCCGAGGTCTTGGCCACAATATCCAGGGAGTCCAGAATGGAGACGCCCGAGGACATCATGGTGCCCATGGTGCGGGTGAACTTGGCCACCGCCACTTTTCTGAGCAATGGTCCGAAAACCGGGGCTTTGAGGATGACGTCGTCAAACAGGGCCCGTCCCTTATCCGTGCCCAGAAAACGTTTGAAAGAAAAGATGCTTAGAACAAGGGTGACGATAATGTATACAATATTCGATGTTGTAAAGCGGCTCAAGTTAATGCACAACTGGGTTGGCGCCGGCAAGGCCTTGCCAAAGTCCGCGAACATTTTTTCAAATGTCGGGATGACGAAAACCAGGATGACGCCGACCACGATGGCGGCCACGATGATAACGATGATGGGATAGGTCAGGGCGCCCTTGACCCTGGCTTTTAGGGCGGCCGCCTTTTCCATGTAGGCTGCAAGGCGTTGCAAAATGGTGTCCAGAATACCGCCGATCTCGCCGGCCGCAACCATATTGACGAATAGATCGTCGAACTGATTGGGATATTTACGCAAGGCGTCGGCCAGGGTGGACCCTCCCTCCACCGAGCTTTTGACGTCCCTCAGGGTTTTCTTGAAGGTCTTGTTTTCCTCCTGGCTGTGGAGGATGTCCAGGCACTGAATCAGCGGAAGGCCGGCGTCAATCATGGTGGAGAACTGCCGGGCGAAAATAATGACGTCGTCCTGCGACACCTTGGGCTGGAATATCTCCACCCCTTCAAACAGGTCCTTCGGTTTTTTCTTGATTTTTGAAGGCGTGATTTGAAGACGTCTAAGATGCAACCGTACGGCATTTTCGTCCGGCGCCTCGATTTCGCCCTTTTGAGCGATGTTTTTCCTGTTTTTACCTTCCCAAAGAAAAATCGGCATGGTTTTCCTCCCATCATTGATGGAACACGAAGCAATCGGGGCGGCCCGTTACTGCTTCTATCCCTGGACAGCCCTGTAGAACATCCCGCGAGTCTGGGGTTGAAGGACGACCTTTCCCGCCTGTTCGAGGCCGGCCAGGTGTTTTCTCACCTGGGCCTCGTGCATGCCCAACGCCTGAGCCAGATCCTGGACTGTGCAAGGCCTGCGGCGGATGGTCGCCAAAATTTGCTCTTCCTTATTATATAATGCTTTGGTCTCTTTGGAGGCGGCCGCCGCTTTGGCTATGATTTCTCCGCCCAGTATTGCGCGGGCGCGCTCCAAGGTTTCGGGCGAGGACGGATGCACCCAATCCTCGGTTCCGGGGCGATCCAAGGTATTGATCTGCACCTTGTCGGGCTTTATCCTGTCAATGGCGCCCCGGATTAACTCCAGTTCCCTGTCGCCGTCATTAATGCCTTGGGCCAGAAAAACCTCCACCCATAGCTGGCCCGAGTACTCGTTGCGGAAGGCCGTCAATCCATCCACCATGGCCGGAACGGTCAGGTTGGGATGGGGCCGGTTGACCTGTTGAAATTTTTCCTGGCTTCCTGCATCGATGGAGGCGATGACAAGGTCGGTCATGGCCGCGTCTTTCCGCACGTCCTCCAAATAAAACAGGGCGCCGTTGGTCAACAGCGCCAAATTATAATCCGGGTGGTTTTGCTTGATGTAAGCCGCTATCCGCCCCAGCCCGCTATGCAGCGTGGGCTCTCCGGAGCCGGAAAAGGTGACGTAGTCCAACGCGGGGGCTTGCTCCAGGCAATGGTGGATTTCATCAAGCACTTCCTGAGTTGGAACGTATTCTTTTCGCTTGACTGTCAAGTGGGTGGTGGAGCCGCATTCGCAATAGACGCAGTCGAGCGAACAAGTTTTTGGCGGTACCAGGTCCACCCCCAGGGAAATGCCCAGGCGCCTGGAAGGGACGGGACCGAAAATATGTTTGTATTGCAACAGCCTGATCTCCAGAAAACCGGCATGCTGAAATAAATCAGCAGAAAGAATGTTGTCCCGATCCGTTTCATGAACATAACATAAGGGA
The DNA here is from genome assembly GCF_000429905.1 of Desulfatibacillum aliphaticivorans DSM 15576. Classification (NCBI taxonomy): domain Bacteria; kingdom Pseudomonadati; phylum Thermodesulfobacteriota; class Desulfobacteria; order Desulfobacterales; family Desulfatibacillaceae; genus Desulfatibacillum; species Desulfatibacillum aliphaticivorans. The sequence goes on from NZ_AUCT01000020.1 coordinate 73,862, forward strand.
TTCATAATGACAAGGAAATGACCCTGGGGGAGGATTAAATCAGTTGTTTTTTTCTTTTCTTCCAACCCAAAAACCGGTATCCTCAGTCCCATACTTCGAGACAGTTTGAATAAAATCTGCGCTTCAAAGGCCTGCTTTCCCAGACGCGCCATAAAAAAAGGGTGGATTTCCCATGGCGTTTTGTACTAAGGACTGTAACAGAGTTTGACGGGAAAAATCAGGTATGCAGCTTGCGCTCTTCATCCTGCGGATAGAGGCTGCGGGAGAGTGCAACAATTTTCACATCAGGTAAAAGGAGGAACACTATGAAAAAGATCTCTGTGGTAATGGTTGTTGGCATGATCGGCCTGATGCTTATGGCTGGCTCTGCAATGGCCGCGGACACGGCAGGCAAAATCGGAATCGGCCTGGAACTGGGTTACAACCAGATTTCCGACACCAGCATTCCGGATGCTCCCGGAATTGACGGGGAGTTTGACGGCGCTTTTATTTTTGGCGCCAATGCGGATTATTTTTTCACGGATTTTTTCAGCCTGGAAATGTTCCTGGGCTACACCGCGACCGATATGGACGCCTCGGGTTTCGGAGTTTCCATTGACGTGGGTGAAGTGACCCAGGTGCCCTGGACCCTCACCGCTCGCCTGCATTACCCCAATGACTCCATTGTCAGCCCCTATATCGGCGCGGGCGTGGGCTACTACTTCAACGACTTTGACGTTTCCAGCACCATGGTAAACAATGCTGCTCCCCAGACTTATGGAATTGACCTGGAAAATAGCTTCGGCTTCCACGTCAACGGCGGCGCTGAAGTTTTTGTGGATGAAAACGTGGCCTTTGATCTGGATCTCAAATACACCTGGAACAATGCTGATTGGGATGAAAACGTGAACGGCGTCACCATTACCTCCGGCGACATTGACATGGACGCCTTCACCGCCACCGTGGGCGTGAAGTACTACTTCTAATTCCATGGTTGCAGGGACGGCCTGAAAAGGCGGTCCGCCGGCAGTCTAAAAAATCAAAAGCCCCCGGCGCCTGATATGCGGCCGCCGGGGGCTTTTTTGGTTTGTTACAGAAGATTTTCTTCGCGCAGGGCGGTGATAATCCGGGTGGTGGACGGCGCCCGGTTCATGGTGTAAATATGCAGGCCGGGAACGCCTTTTTTCAACAGGCCCCTGCATTGATCCAGGGCGAATTCCACGCCGTAGTCCAGCACGGCCTGGGCGTCGGCGCCTTCCAGTTTGTCCAGGTTGGCGGCCATGTCGTCCACAATGGTGGTCCCGCAGATTTTGGCGAGCATGCGGGTGAGCTTGACCGTGTACACCGGCATGATTCCCGGAATAATGGGAACCTGGATTCCGGCGGCCCGGCATTTGTCCACATAGGCGAAGAAGAAGTCTTCGTCATAGCAGTATTGGCAGACCACGTATTTGGCCCCGTTGTCCACCTTGCGCTTCAGGTGCTCGATGTCCTTGTCCAGGGATTCTGCGTCTATGTGGCCTTCGGGATAGCCCGCGCATCCCAGGTCGAAATCATACTTGGAGGCGATGAATTTGATGAGGTCGCAGGCGTAGGGGAAGCTGTCCGGGTGGGGCTGAAAGTCCTTTTCCCTGGGTTCGTCCCCCCGGATGGTGAAAATGGTTTCCACGCCCAATTCCCTGTAGCGGTCCAGAACCTGAGTGATGTAGTCCGGGCTTAGGCCGAAGCCCGCCAGATAAGCCACCGTGGGGATTTTCCGGCCCATGAGGTTTTTCACCGCCTGATAGGAGCCGTCCTTGGTGGAGCCTCCGGCGCCGAAGGTCATGGTCATGAAATCCGGGCTCAGGGGCTTCAACGCGTCGATGGTCTTGTCAAAGGCCTGGCCCGCCTTTTCGTCCCGGGGCGGAAAAAATTCAAAGGATATGACTGGTTTTTGAGAATCTTGATACAACTTGGAAACACGCACGGTTTTTATTCTCCTTCCTTAATATATATGGACTCCGTCTCCCGGCGGATGAAATAGCTGTATAATTAAGGAACAGGTCCTTGGTTATAAAAAAGGCATTATTTTAAAACGGCCTTTAATTCATCGGCCCGTTTTTCGTCAATGGAGCCTTTGGCCAGGGCGATATCCACGGTCTGGGCGCCCAGGGTCTGGTACAGGGCCAGCATTTGGGGCGTTTTCGCCCTGATTTCCTCCACGTGCTGGCGGACGATGCCCACGTCCCCCCGGGCGATGGGGCCGGTGAGGGCGTTGGGAATGCCCTGGACCTCAATATTTTTCAAGGTTCCCTGGATGAGCGGCATAAGCCCGACCAAAGACTCCTTGGGCTCGATGCCCGCGCCCTGGTTCAGCTCAAAGGCCAGATGCAGCAGGGCCACCAGATAGTTGGAAGCCGCCACGGCAGCCGCGTGATACAGCATTTTCGAGTTGGTGTCCACCTGGGCGCACATGGCCCCCAGGTCCTCGGCCGCTTGTCTGGCCATATCCCGGGCCGGCTCGTCTCCTTCCACCGATACCAGGATTCCCTCAAAAAGATTCACCCCCGGTTTGGCGGCCGCAAAGCTCTGGAGGGGATGCATGGAGCCGGCGTAGGCGCCGCAATCCCGGGCGGAAGCAAGGAGGTCGGAGGACAAGGCGCCGCTGCAATGGAGGACTACGGCGCCTTTTTTAAAGCCTTTTTTGGAGGAAATGTCCTGGCAAACAGGACCGATGGCGTCGTCCGTGGTGGTGATAAATACCATGTCTCCGGCAAGGGCGGCGTCCTCCACCTTGTCAAAGACCTGGCCTGCGCCCACAACGGCGGCGGTTTTCTCCGCCGAGGCCCTGGTTCTGCTGGCCAGTCCGGCCGCCGGGTAGCCCAGGCGATGCAGCAGGTCCGCCAGGCAGGTTCCCACGGTTCCGCAGCCGATGATGGAAAATGCGGGCTTTGTCATGGTTTTGCTCCTCCCTGGATAGATTATTTAAAACTGTGATCCTTGGTGGGAAAAGCCTGGCTTTTGACTTCGTCCACGTATTCGGTAATGCCTTCCCTGGCTATTTGCGCTATTTGCTTATATTTTTTGACGAATTTGGGCACATGGCCTTCGTTGATGCCCAGGGCGTCGTGGATCACCAGAACCTGGCCGTCACAGTGGACGCCCGCGCCGATGCCGATGGTGGAGATGGACAGGGTTTTGGTTATTTTTTCTGCAATTTCAAAGGGAATGCCTTCCAGAACCACGGAAAAGGCGCCCGCCTCCTGCACAATGCGGGCGTCTTCCAACAGCCTGTCTTCCTGGCGTTGGACCTTGAAGCCGCCCATCTGGTGGACGGACTGGGGGGTAAGGCCGATGTGGGCCTGGACCGGAATGCCGGCCTGGGAGATGGCTTTGATGCGGTCGGCCACGGCGGCGCCGCCTTCCAGCTTAACGGCTGCGGCGCCCGCTTCCTTAAGAAAGCGGCCGGCGTTTTTCACCGCGTCCTTCACCGAGGTCTGGTAGCTCATGAAGGGCATGTCCCCCACCACCATGGCTCTTTTGGCGGCCCGGGCCACCAGGGTGGTGTGGTAGACCATCTGATCCATGGTGACAGGCAGAGTGCTGGTCTCCCCTTGGACCACCATGCCCAGGGAGTCCCCCACAAGGATCATGTCCACGCCGCATTCGTCCACCATGCGTGCGAAAGGATAGTCGTACGCCGTCAGCATGGTGATTTTATTTCCTTCCGCTTTCATTTTCGCCAGAACGGTAACGGTGACTTTTTCGGCCATATCTCGAACCCCCTTGTTCAAGTGTGATTGCTATGTTTTTGTTGGCGTACAGGACAAATTCCTGTTTTACGGTACTTCCACTAACCGGAGTATTTTTTCTTCCTTAATTGCATTCACAATATCAGAGCACCCTGAAAAGGCGATATCCCGTGTGACCGCCGACACAGCAACGAATAACACGTCATCCCTGGCATGGACCTCGCCTATGCGATGCACGATAAAAACCTGGTTGAGGTCATATTTTTTTAGGATATTTTGGCCTATTTGTTGCATGCCTTTCTCAGGGCTTGGGAGGACAGGCTCCAACAGCACCCGGGAAAAATCCCGCACCACCTTCCCAGGCCGCTTGACCTTGCCGTGATGCATTACAATGGTTCCCGTGGAATCGTCTTCGGCTTCCCGGAACCGGTCCATGAATCCTTGAAGGTCGAACGGCTCTTCGGTGGTGAATGCTGTAACGCCCATTATTGGTAACCCCCTCCCGGGCTGCGGCCCTTGTGGTTGGTTTGGTGATTTGAGTCTATGGACATTTTACATCGGAATGGCTTTTTGTGCAATCCCGGCAAGCCCGAAACTTGCCCATTGATTTTTTTGATAAAATTTTGCTTTCCTAATGTTGACACCTATTATCACCAGATGATACCATGCTTGCAGAAAATGCCATCCGCCCGGACATTAAACCGACAATGGCGGGCACAACTTGAGTACCTTTCAAATTTACTGCGTGGATTCATAAGGAGGTTCACACATGTCAGACAAACCTAAGTATGAGGAATTAGAACAAGAACTGAATGACCTAAAGGCGCGCGTCGCCGGCGATAAATTCACCATGGCTTTTAAGGTCGCGCCTTATTCCATGGCCATCGTCCGGCTCATCGACGGGCTTATCATCGAAGCGAACGCTCGATTTTGCCAGATGACGGGATTGATGCGTGAGGAATTACTGGGACGCACAACCCTGGAATTGGGGATGTGGGACGACCCCAAGGAGCGGGAAGTTATCAGGAAGATTGTGGAGAGAGATGGCAGTATCCGCAACTTTGAGATAAAAGACCGCTTTGGCGGCAAGTTGAAACACGGCCTGTACTCTGCGGAAAAGATCATCGTCAACGGAGAATCCTGCATGGCCACCACGGTTGTGGACGTCAGCGAGTTGAGGGAAGCCCAGGAAGCCCTGGCCCAGTCCGCTCCGGCCGGCCCCGCTCCCATGACCAACCCTGAGTTGGAAGTGAAAACCAGGGAACTGGAAGAAGTCAACAAAGCGCTCCGGACCCTTTTGGATCAAACCAAAAATGACGCCAGGAACTTCGAGCAACGCATTCTGGCCAATGTGGAAGACCTCATCCTGCCTTATGTATCCCGCCTCAAGAACACCCCCTTGGACATCAACCAAAGGGTTTATTTAAATGTTGTGGAAACCAATTTGACGGACCTGATTTCGCCCTTCATGCGCATGATCGGCGAAAAGCATAACGAACTGACTCCCAGGGAAATTGAAGTGGCTAACCTGGTGCGCATGGGCACCACCAGCAAGGAAATCGCCAAGCTGCTCAACATTTCCAAACGGGCCGTGGAATTCCACCGCGACAGCCTGCGGACCAAACTGGGACTGAAAAAGAGCAAGAAAAACCTCCGGGCTTACCTTGCCTCACTGAACTAACAAAAAACTGCACTCCAGAAACAACGGCCGGCCGCCTCCACCAGAGGCGCCGGCCTTTTTTTTTTTGCCTCGACAGGTCGCTGTCCGCCCGCCGGACATTCCAGAGCGCAATTATTTCTCCGGGCCGCTCCTTTTGCGCTGGCGAGCCCAGGAAAGCAAGTTTCCTGGGCCACCCTGGCAGGCCCAAGATGCAAGGCTGTGATGTAGGTTATATTGCCGCAGTATATTTGTTTAAACCTGGGATAAATGCGCAAGTCAAAGGGGCGGTTGAGGCCCAAGGCCTATCGGGTGGCCCAGGCAGAGCAGTATCCTGCCTGGGTGCGAAGCACAATAGGCGCGGCCTAAAGTGATGCTCAAGACCTGTAACTCATAGCGTCCCGAAAACGTGTCTGAAACATGGTCTGTTATAGAACTGTCATTTGCAGGCTGAGAAAATGGCGAAAAAATGTAGGTTGAAGCTAATCCGTCACAGCAAGTCTCACCCCCAAAAAAACGAACACGGCTCCAGCCGCCCGTTCTATGCGAGCCCTGAATCGCTGGAAGGCTTTCCGAGCCCGGTCCAGGGAAAAGACCAGGGCGACCAAAGAATACCACAAGGCCGACACCGTGCAGATGGTCAGCGCGCAGAGTCCTCCCAATTCCAGGGAAGCCTGGGCCGGAACCGCCGCCGCATAGGAGCCGACAGAGGGAGTCCCCGTCAGTACCCCGTAGTGATCATTTTGCACAAAATACTCAATGCCTTCAGCCTCGAACAGGCTTTTAATCATGGCCAGTTCTAATTCGTTGGCCGGGCAGAATACTTTGATCATTTTCAAGGCCATTTTTCGTTTCTTCGTTATTCCACTATAAAGGCGATGTCCGGCAAATTGAGGGCCACGGCCTCCCATCCTTTATATGATTCCAGGCATTCCACCACCACGGGCGACGGGTCCGGCCAGATCTCCATAAAGTCCATTTCCCCCTCTTCCGCGATGGGAAAGGCCAGCTTTTCCCGTGGCGGGCAAAATTGGGCGTCGCATCCCGGCCTTTGCCCCCGGGAGTCGATTCTGTACCAGCCGATTTCCGGCAAAAACACCGCGTTCAGACCGTGCAGGGTGAATCCTTTGCCGTCGTCCCGGCGCAAACGTTGATAGCACAATCCGGCCGGAATGTCGTTAGCCCTAAGCAGGGCGGCCAGCAAATGGCTTTTGGCGAAGCACCATCCTGTCCCGTGCTCCAAAACCTCCGAAGCCTTGACGGTGGTGACCTCAGCCTTGCAGTCCCCGCTGTGCTTGATATTGTCCCGCACCCATTCAAAGCAGGCCTTGGCGATTTCCACGGGATCGGCGAAATCGCCTTTAAGAACCCGCGCCTGTTCCAGCACGGCCGGGTGATCCCAGTCTATGATGTCTGTCGCTCTCAGGTATTTTCTCATTTTGAGTGCGTTCCTGTTTTTATTATTAAATTCCGCCCAAATGGCATTTCAAAAAGACACTGGATTCCCGTTTCCGGGAGTGCGTCATGATGATTGCCAAAAAAGGCAATCATCCCGCCGCCTCCCTGCACGGGGATGACGGAGGGGGTAGGATATTGCAGGCAATCGGTCTTGGACGCTCCTTATTAGGAAACGGAGAGACTTTTACCGCCTCCGGGATTTCTTTCCGCCTTGTCAGTCTGTCATCCCCGCAAGGGCGATCCGCTTTTTCAGGATCGCCCGCAAGCGGGGACCCAGCGTCGTTTTTTTGCAACGCCATTAGGCGGCATGGCATCACCACTCAAGATCCTCCGCGCAATCCTCGATCGGCGTTTCCATTCCCTCAAGAAGGGACTCCCTCATGCCCGGGATGCTCAGGAGATATTCGGTTTCCGTTATAGCCCGCTGTTCATCCTTGGAAATGGACTCTGTTTTTTCGTCATCATTGCTCATATTTCACCTATGCAATAAAAAAGGGCGCCGGTCAACCGGGCGCCCTGGGTGTACGTATAAACGATTGTCGGCAATTAAACCATAGGCGCGCCGGCGCCTTTCCCCTTGCCCATGGCCAGGGCCTTTTCCACGTGGGGCCGGAACATCCCAACCAGGGTTTCCTCCACCCATTCGCGGTATTCAAAGGAATGGAAGTCCATGCGCATGACCTGGGCCTGGCAGGAGGTTCCCACGTACATGAACAAAAGGCTGGTAAAGCTGTATATTAGCTGGTCCGCTTCCTTTTCCGAAATCCAGGCGGGAAATTTCTCCACAAAGGATTTGCGAACCATGCCGAAGACTTCCGGGATGTAGTGGTATCCTGGGATTTCTTCAATATTGGAGGTTTGGGCAAGGTTTTGGGTGAGCACTCCCAGAGGCTCCAGGTTGGCGAAAGCCCGGCTGAGAGCCCGTCCGATGAACACTCCGGTGATTTCCAGGGGATCGACTTTTTCCAGGCCTTCGGCAAGCCAGTCCCGGGTTTCCTTGAATTCCTCAAACATTTCCCGGGCCACCTCCCCGAATAAATCGGCCTTGGTGGGAAAGTAATAGTGGATCAGGGGATGGTCGAATCCGCCCTCCCTGGCGATCATGCGAATGCTTGCCGCATGATAGGGGTGCTTGGAAAAAACCGTGCGGGCGGCCTTAAGAATTTTTTCCCTCGCAACTTCGCCTTTTGCCGCGGCCTTGCGCTTTTTGGGCGAAAGTCCTTTGGCTGCGGAAGGCGGTTTCCCTTTCGCTCCGCCGCCTTTCTTTTTAAAGGAGCCTTTCATGCCGGGGGCTGCGGCGTTATGTTCAGTTTTTTCATCCATAGGGGTTTTCTAGTAAGTTTAGACGGTTATGTCAATTGAAACCTTTACCGATTGTTCAGGGGATAGTGACGCGCCGCGTTAATTAACCCCCTTGGATCGCCCATCCATTTTTCCGCCTTACAGAGCCTAATGCAATGCCCAAGCCCGATGAGGCACAAAAGGACGCACAAGTTTGTCCCCGGCGGGTGCGTCAAAACTTTTTTAATCCAACCACGGTCTGTTTGATGAAAAAACTATTATTTTTGCGAAAAAACGCCTGATAAACCTGTCAATGGCCGGTTTTGAAAAAACGACGTCCAGGCTATGGCGGCGTCGCTCCTTAAGAAAGGAAAGGTTTGGCGTGCAGTCGCGGCAGGCAATGCCAGGCGCTCGTTGAAAGGGCGCCTTGGCATGGGCTGAATGGGATGACAAGGGATTATTCTTCGATTTTATCTTTTTCTTCCTTATCGTTTTTTTCGTCGATCTCTTTTTTGGACGTGGCGTTCTTGAAATTGCGGATGCCTTTGCCCAGACCGGCGCCGATTTCGGGGATTTTCTTTCCTCCGAACAGAATAATCACAATGCCCAGTACGATTAAAAGTTCTGTGGAGCCGATTCCACCCATCATGACGACCTCCTTGGAACAGCGATTCGGTTTTTGTCTGTTCCTGAAAAGCGGCGAAATTAATCCGGGCGGCGCCCTTGGCGGCGCCCCTGAGAGTCATCTTAATACCACCGGGTTGATAGGGTGTCAATTATTTAGGGCGTTTCTTTGCTTAACGGGACTTGACACCGGGGCCTCCCTGGCATAAAAAATATGGTTCTTTGAACGAGTATTGGCTAAACCGCGAAGGCGCGGCGGTTCAAAACCCTTCATCCAAGATATCTTGAGCGATATCTTAAGCATACATTAAAAGGTCCCGGAGGATGTGATGGACTACAAAAAAACCCTGAATTTGCCTAAGACCTCTTTTCCCATGAAGGCCAACCTTTCCCAGAAAGAGCCCGTCATGCTGGAAAACTGGGATAAGGCCGACATGTACAACTCCCTACGCAAAGAAGCTGAGGGACGTACGCGCTTTATATTGCACGACGGCCCTCCATACGCCAACGGCAATATTCACATCGGGACCGCCCTGAACAAGATTTTGAAGGACATTATCATCCGTTCCCGGAATATGGCCGGATTCGACGCCATTTACGTGCCCGGCTGGGACTGCCACGGCCTGCCCATCGAGCATAACGTGGACAAGGAGCTTGGCAAGAAAAAAGCGGACATGACTCAGGTCCAGATCCGCCAGGAATGCCGCAAATACGCGGAGCGGTTTATTGACATCCAACGCGGCGAGTTCAAACGTCTGGGCGTTTGGGGCGAGTGGAACAACCCCTACCTGACCATGAACTACAAGTACGAAGCGGACATCATGCGCGAATGCGGCAAGTTCGCCGATAACGGCGCCTTGTTCCGCGGCAAAAAGCCCGTGTACTGGTGCAATCGTTGCCAGACCGCCCTGGCCGAGGCCGAGGTGGAGTACGAGGACGAAAAAAGCCCGTCCATCTTCGTGAAGTTTGCGGCGGACGACGATTTCGCCCAGGCGATTCCCGAACTGGCCGGCAAAAAGGTTTTTGTGGTCATCTGGACCACCACGCCCTGGACCCTGCCCGGCAACCTGGCCATCTGCCTGCACCCGGATTTTGAATACTCCGCCGTGGAAGTGAACGGAGACGAAGTCCTGATCCTGGCAAGCGACCTGGTGGAATCCAATATGAAGGATTTCGGCATTGAGGATTACAAGGTTTTGGCGACCTTCGCCTCTTCGGTCCTGGAAAGGAAAACATGCCGCCATCCCTTTTACGACCGCGAATCCCTCATGGTCCTGGGAAATCATGTGACCCTGGAAGCGGGCACCGGGTGCGTGCACACCGCCCCCGGCCACGGCCGCGAGGACTATGAAGTCGGCCTGGCCTACGGCCTGGAACCGTACTCCCCGGTCAACGACAAGGGCTGTTTTGAAGACGACGTGGAGTTTTTCGCCGGCCAGTTCGTGTTCAAGGCCAACGAGAACGTTATCGCCAAGCTGGAGGAGAACAACGCGCTCATCCTTTCCAAAGGATTGGAGCATTCCTATCCCCATTGCTGGCGGTGCAAGCAGTCGGTCATCTTCCGGGCCACGCCCCAATGGTTTATCTCCATGGATAAGACCGGCCTGAGAAAAGCGGCGCTTACGGAGATCGACCAGGTCAAGTGGGTTCCCCACTGGGGCCGCGACCGGATTTACGGCATGATCGAAAACCGCCCGGACTGGTGCGTGTCGCGCCAGCGCTCCTGGGGCGTGCCCATCGTGGCTTTTTACTGCGCGGACTGCGGCGAGTTGCTGGTCAATATGGATGTCGTGGAAGGCGTGGCCAAGAAAACGGAAGAGCAGGGCGCGGACGTATGGTTTGCGGAATCCGCCGCGGATCTGCTGCCCGAAGGAACCAAGTGCGCCAAGTGCGGAAGCTCCTCCTTTGAAAAGGAAACCGACATCCTGGACGTGTGGTTCGACTCCGGCGTCAGCCACGCAGCGGTCCTGGAAGCCCGCGACTATCTGCGCTGGCCTGCGGACATGTACCTGGAAGGCAGCGATCAGCATCGCGGCTGGTTCCACAGTTCCCTGTTGTCCGCCGTGGGCACCCGGGGCAAGGCGCCTTACAAGGCGGTTCTCACCCACGGTTTTGTGGTGGACGCCAAGGGCCGTAAAATGTCCAAGTCCGTGGGCAACGTCATCGCCCCCGGCAAGGTGATCAAATCCCATGGCGCCGAAATCCTGCGCCTGTGGGTTTCCGCCGCCGACTATCGGGACGACATCCGGATTTCCGACGAAATCCTCAAGCAATTATCCGACGCGTACCGGCGCATCCGCAATACATGCCGGTTCATCCTGGGCAACCTGGGCGATTTCGATCCCCAAAAGGACGCCGTGGAACAGGACATGATGCTGGAAATCGACCGCTACGCCATGCACAAGCTGCAAGGGCTCATCCGCCGGTGCAAGGCCGCGTACGACGAGTTCGAGTTCCACGTAATCTATCACGCGCTGCACAATTTCTGCTCCGTGGACCTTTCGGCCTTTTACCTGGACATCCTCAAGGACAGGCTGTATGTGTCCCCTCCCGGCTCTCACGCCCGGAGAAGCGCCCAGACCGTGCTGTATAAGCTCATCGACGCCATTGTAAAGCTCATGGCGCCGGTCCTTTCCTTCACCGCGGAAGAGGTTTACGAGTACATGCCTCAGGTGGAGGGCAAAAAGCAAAGCGTGCACCTGGAATTGTTCCCGGATGTGGATCCCGATTGGCAGAACGAGAAGCTGGCCGCCCAGTGGGAGCTTATTCGCAAGGTTCGCGGCGAAGTGACCAAGGCCCTGGAAGAAGCCCGGGCCGCCAAGGTCGTGGGCCATCCTTTGGACGCTTCCGTAACCCTGTACGTGGACGAGGACCTGTTCAAGTCCCTGTCCGCCTACGAGCACGAACTCAGGCGCCTGTTTATCGTGTCTGAGGTTGTTCTGACCAAGGATGCCGCGCCCGAAGAAGTGTTCAAGAGCGAAACCCTGGCCCTTGGCGTAAGCGCCAAGGCCGCGCCCGGCGAAAAATGCCAGCGCTGCTGGGTTTACGACACCACCGTGGGAGACGACGCCGAACAGCCCACAGTGTGTCTGAGATGCCGTGACGCCCTGGCTCAAATGGAATTATAAGCCGGGACCAACGAGCGCGAATGGAAAACATGGCCTTGAAAAAATGGCTGCGGTTCATCGCCGTGGTCTTGCCTATTGTGATTGCGGACCAGGCCGTCAAGCTGGCGGTCCTGGCCCGCATTCAATACGCCGACAGCGTGGAGATGATCCCGGGCTTTTTCTACCTGACCCACTTGTACAACACGGGCGGGGCCTTTGGCCTGGGAGCGGACGCGGCCTCGTGGGTTCGCATCCTGCTTTTTCTGGGCGTGTCCAGCATCGCCGCAATCATCGTGCTTGTGCTCTACAAAAAGACGCCTTATGAAAGCCGATGGTTTTCCCTGGCTTTGTGCTGCATTTTCGCCGGGGCCACGGGCAATCTCATAGACCGGCTTTTCAGGGACGGCAAGGTGGTGGACTTTCTGGAGTTTTACATTCCCGTGGTCCCCATGAACCTGTTTAATCCCTGGCCGCCGTTCAACATAGCCGATATGGCCATTTCCATTGGAGTGGCCGTCCTTATGCTGTATTTTCTCACGGGCAAGGATCCCTTGTGATTCCCGCCCGCCCTGGGAGCCGTTCATGCATCCTGTTCTGATTCAAATCGGACCGCTTACGCTTCATTCCTATGGATTCATGATAGCCGTGGGGTTTTTGCTGGGCATGTTTCTGGCCTCCAGGGAAGCCCGGCTGCAAAATGAGGACCCTGAGCGCATTATGGACCTGTGCTTTTATTTGGTCCTCATCGGCGCCCTGGCTTCCCGGGTTCCTTACGTTATATTCAATTGGCATGAGTTCGCCGGCAATCCCCTGGACATCCTGAAAATCTGGAAGGGCGGCCTGGTCTTTTACGGCGGGTTCATCGGCGCCTTGGGCGTGTTCGCCTATTTTGTCAAAAAGTACTCCATGGAGGCCTGGAAGACCATCGACATCCTGGCGCCTTCCGTAGCCTTGGGACACGCCTTCGGCCGCATTGGCTGCTTTTGCGCCGGATGCTGCTACGGCAGGCCCACCGACCTGCCCTGGGCCGTGACCTTCACCAACCAGCAATGCCTGGCGCCCTTGAACACGCCCTTGCATCCCACACAACTGTATTCGTCCCTGGGTTTGTTCTGCATCTTCGGGTTTTTGTTTTTCATTGTCAGGCCGCGCAAGACCTTCCACGGGCAGGTCTTTTGGATTTACATCCTGGTTTATGCCATTTTCAGGTTCTGCATTGAGTTTCTGCGCGGAGACGACCGGGGGGCGTATTTTCTGGGGCTGCTTTCGCCGTCTCAGACTGCGGCTGTGGTCCTGGTCGCCCTGGCCGTCGTCTTTTTGCTGAAACTCCGAAAACGGAAGATCGCCTGATGGAGATTAACCACGCCAACCTGGATTCCATTTTACAGCCAAAGGACGGCTTCGCCCCGGTTTACCTGATTTACGGGGACGAAATGCTGTATAAGGAGGCCTTTGCAAAACTCCTGGACGCCATGGTCCCCAAGGAGCAGCAGGGGCTTAACTACGATCCTTTGGACGGCAGGGACGCCCCGGCTTCGTCCGTCACGGCCAGCCTGCAAACCTATCCCATGTTTCCGGGAACCAAGGTTACGGCCTGGCTGGACTCCAAGGTGTTTTACTCCCAAAAGCAAACCGCAGCCTTGCTGGAAAAAGCCGAGGACGTTTTTAAGAGTAAAGGCGTGGAGCGGGCCGCCCGATTCATCCTGGACTATTTAAGCATCCGCAAGATCGGCTTGGCGGACCTCAACCAGGCCGACCCCATAGCCAGCCTGAACCTGCCCGAGGATCACAAGGGCCTGACCGGAGACTGGCTGGAGGAAATTCTGGCCCATTGCATTGACGAAGGCAAAAAGGTCCCCGAATACCTGGATGAAGGCGAGTTGATCATCCAGGTGCTTGAGAAGGGGTGCGCGGACAATCATCTGATCATCACGGCCGACCTGGCCGACAAGCGCAAAAAGCTCTTCAAGTACATCAATGAGCACGGCGTGGTGGTGGATTGCTCCGTGCCCAAGGGCAACGTCCAGGCGGATAAGCAGGCCCAGGCCCAGGCGCTGACCGTGCAGATGAACAAGGTGCTGGACGCCCGCGGCAAATCCATGGAGCCCCGGGCTTTTTCCATGATCCAGGATCGCATTGGCGCGGACCTGCGCACCTTCACCAATACCCTGGAGAAACTGGCTTCCTACGTAGGCGATCGTCCCGTCATTACGGCGCGTGACGTGGAGGCCGTTGTCTCCCGCACCAAGGAAGACCCCATCTTCGCGTTCACCAACGCCCTGGCTTCCAAAAACGCCCAGGAATCCCTGGCTCTACTGGATCGCCTCCTTGCCGGGGACTTTCATCCTCTGGCCGTGGCGGCCGCCAGCGCCAACCACCTGCGCCGGTTTTTGGCCATCAAGAATTTTTTGGCGGGACCCTTTGGAAACCGGTGGAATAAGGGCATGAATTTCAACGCCTTTAAAAGCACGGTTATGCCGGCCATCGAGGATCACGACGCCCGCACCCAGGCGGTTTTGGACGCGTGGGAGGATCAGTTAAAGGTGGAGGAAAAGGAAGAGCCGGGCAAGAAACCCAAGAAAACCAAAAAAGCCGCCAAAAAGCTCACCACGGACCTGTTTGTGGCCCCTAAAGGCCGCAATGCCTATCCCATCTATCTGGCTTTCAAAGAGTCGGAAAACTTTACCATGGACGAACTGACCAACGCCATGGATCTCCTGATCCAGGCGGACCGGGACATCAAACGCCACCCCCCGCATTACGATAAAATGATCATGGAAAAGGTCATCCTGGGCATCTGCGCCCGCTGATTTTATCTATCGGTTCCCATCCAATCCAAATGTATATTCATAAGGTTTAAGAAACGCAGCCAATTGCTTGCGGTCTCCTTTATACGATCCCAGATACTCATCCGTCTCGTAACCACTCGGCGGATCAGGAGAATCTTTGGATTGCGAAAACAATAAGCCCAATTTTTTCGAATCCCGGCTTTTTATAAAATACAGCCGCCAAACGGGCGCTGCCTCATTTGCATTTTCTTGCTGAAACGCTTTTAAAGCCGCGCTTAGACGCCTGGCGCTTTTCATTTTGTCTCCCCGCTCCAAATAAACCATCCCCAAACCCAGGTTGGCCCTGGCTGCATGGGCTTTGGATTGTAGGACCTGCAGGAAATATTTCTCCGCCCTGCCCAAAGCGCCTTGGAAAACGCAGACCTCGCCTAATGTCGCCATGGATTCCATGTCGTTGGGATCGTATTGCAGGACTTCCTCACAGACCGCCCCGGCTTGGGAGGCCATGCCACGGGCTATGAGCAAGCCGCCCAGATTTTTGTATTTGGCGGCCATTTCCCCTCTGGCGCGAGCAATCTCTTCAGTTTTTTGGCGGGCCTGTTCCTCCATGCCCATTTTTTTCATGGCGGCGATCAGGTTGGCGCCGTCCTCCGCATACATTTTTTCGGCGAACCGGGCCATCTCGTAATGCCGCATGGCGTGGTAAAGATTGCCTTTTGTTCGGCTGGACTCAGCCCTGGCAATCCTTTTGCCGTGAAAATCCTCATACAGCGTCAGGATTTTATCCAGGGCGGGGACGGCCTCGGCGTATCGCTGCGAGTAAAATAAGGTCTCCGCCCAATGGCGCACGGGCCTTAGAAGATTGGGCGACTTGACGGCGCAATCCTCCCTCAAGGCCATGGCGTTTCCCCATACGTGGTTTCTTTGCCACGTCCAGAAACTGAAAACCGCGGCAATGCAGCAAAGCAGGACGGCGGCATGTTTTGGCCTTAGCCGGCTGAAAAACAGATAGCTGACGAGCAGGCAGGCGAACAGGGACGGCAAGTACAGCCTGTGCTCCGTCATAAGGTGCAGGGGCAGGACGGAGGACTCTACAGCCAGGCTTCCGAAAAGCCACAATACGCAAAAGGCCGCGACTCGATGCTTTTTTGCGTTTAAAACCGCCCAGGCAATGCAAAGAGCGATTACGGCCTCGAAAAATAATGCCGAGGGAGGATCCAGCAGGGAGTTGGAAAGGGGAATATCGTGATCCGCATTCAACCGTGAAGGGTGGGGAAAGATAAATAAGGACAACAAAGTCAGCACAGCCCTGGGCTGGGTGAACAGCCTTTGGGCCGGGGTAAAATCCAGGACCACGAATCGTTCCGTCAGCCAATCCATGGGGGCAAAATCCATGACCGCAAGCGCTGCAAAAACTCCCAACAGGGCCATGCCCGCTATAAGCGCCAGGCTCCCAATCAGGCTTTTACGGCTCATGTTTTGTATGAAAAAGCAGTCGTACAGCACCGCTAAAAAGGGCAGGGCGGCCATGTTTTCCCTGGAGCCGACGGTGAACACGAACAAGACCCCGGCGATTGCGTATAACGCAACTTTTTTTCCCCCCGAGGCCGCCAGGCGCGCTTTTACGTAAAAAAGCATGCACAATACGCAAGTCAGGGCGGGCAGGATGCATTTGCGTTTGACGATGTAGGATACCGCCTGGGTTTGCACGGGCTGGACCAGAAAAATCAGGGCCGCAAAAAAAGCGATCAGCGCGGCTTTGCGCGCGTCCAGCCCTGCGCCCGGCAATTGAAGCGTCGTCCTGAGCAGTAAAAAAAGAAAATACGCCGTAAAAATATGGATGCCTACATTGGTAAGCCGGAACCAAAAAGGATTGGGGCCGTGGACATAGTAGCTTAGGGCCAGGGAAAGCTCGGAAAATGGATGGGTGGAATTGGCTTCGATGAGTTGAATGACCGAATGCAGGGAAGGGGTGAATGCTTTCAGATTTGGGTTGGACGCAACCATGGGAAGGTCGGCCTGCACAAAGGGGCCGGGCAGGGCGCTGGAATAGCACAGCAAGCCGACGGCGGCGAAAAACAGGAACGCCAACCAGGATCGGCGCCCCGGCCGCTCCAGTAAATTTGCTAAAGATTTGGCGGATGATTTGTTCATCAGGTTGATGACGGCCGCTTGCGCCCCCAAGGCCGGGGGGAGATTTTTCAGGCGCGCGTCCGTCCGGATGCCTTCAGTTAATATTTATTGTCTGATCCGTCTTTACATCGCCCGTTCCTTGAATTTGGCCAAGGTCTCCAGGCAGGCGTCGCTTTCGATCATGCCTTGCTCCGGGAAGGTTCCCAAAAACGCGTCGATGGCGGTCATGATTTCCGGGTCATGGCAGATATTATTCTTCACCTCATTGGCGGAGGAAAGAAACTGGTCCAGGACCTCGGACGCCATGGGGTTTTTGCAGATGAGGTTCCGGTAAAGCTCCGTGTCCTGAGCGAACATGCGGCCTAAAAGCCCCAGTTTCAAACGGAAGATAGGCGTAGCGTACGGCCGGATTTCCTTGGGATCCACCCCAAGCTGCAACAGGGTTTCGCCAAAGGAGATGGTCATGAAATGGGTCAGGGCCTGGACGACCGCCATGTTGCGGTCATGGGTGTAGCCGTCCGTGATGGTCACCACGGCGCCTTTGGCTTCCAACTGGCTTTCCAGCCAAGGGAGCCAGGGGCCTTCACCCATGGGGCATACAATGACGTTCTGGCCGGCCATGCCCGCCGTGCTTGGGCCGAACAGAGGATGGGTTCCGATGACCTGGGCCTGGGTGGATTCCTTCATGGCCTGGCAAATATCGTGCTTCATGGAGCACATGTCCATGAGGAGTTGGTCTTTGTTCATGAGGGGGCCGACTTGATGGGCCATGTCAATGGAGACGTCCAGGGGAAGGCTGATGATTACGACTTGGCATTGTTCGGCCAGGTCCTGCCAGGTCAATTCGGTTTTTCTTCCCGAAATCAGGACCGTATGGCCCAGACTTTCAAAATATTCCTTGAACCACTGGCCCATCTGGCCGGCGCCTCCAATAATGCCTATGGTCGTAAACCCCGGTATTTCCACATCCACCTCTTGAATCAGTTTACTGTTTTGCAAACAACTCCAAGGCCCTAACCTGGGCCTGCCTCAATACAAAGTCGGCCAATACCAGATTCAGCATGGCCTCGCACACCACGTTCACCCTGGGGATGGCCGAGATGTCGTGCCGGCCTCCAACCTGGATGGTTTCCGCCTTGCCGTCCAGATCAA
This sequence comes from Desulfatibacillum aliphaticivorans DSM 15576, assembly GCF_000429905.1. Classification (NCBI taxonomy): domain Bacteria; kingdom Pseudomonadati; phylum Thermodesulfobacteriota; class Desulfobacteria; order Desulfobacterales; family Desulfatibacillaceae; genus Desulfatibacillum; species Desulfatibacillum aliphaticivorans. Next base: position 91,773 of record NZ_AUCT01000020.1, read on the forward strand.
TGGTCTGCTGGGGAACGCTGATGGACGGAATGGGCTTGACTGCCACCCGAACCACAATATCCTGACCGCTGGAAACGCCGGATAGGGTTCCGCCCGCGTTATTGGTTTCAAATCCGTCTTCCAAAATGGGATCGTTATTGACCGACCCGGTCAGCCGCGCCGCCTCAAAGCCCGCGCCGATCTCCACGCCCTTGACCGCGCCGATGCTCATCATGGCCTTGGCGATCTGCGCGTCCAGCTTGTCAAACACGGGCTCCCCAAGCCCGGCCGGAACGCCTGCGGCCTGCACCTGCACAATTCCGCCCAAAGAGTCTCCGTCCTTGCGGACTTCGTTCACCCGGGCCTCCATTTTTTCCGCCGCTTCCATGTCCGGGCAGGCGAAATGGTTTTGGGAGACGGCTTCCGGGTCAATGTTTTTCGCCCTTACGCTGCCAAGCTCCAGGGTGTAAGCAAAGGTCTTGATTCCGACCCGTTCCAAAAGCAAACCGGCCACGGCGCCTGCCGCCACCCTGCCTGCGGTCTCCCGGGCCGACGCCCTTCCTCCGCCTTTGTAATCCCGGATTCCGTATTTTCTTTGGTACGAAAGATCTCCGTGCCCCGGCCGGAACAGGTTTTTGAACTGATCGTACGAGGACGACTTGGCGTCCTTGTTTTTGATCATCAGGCTGATGGGCGTGCCCGTGGTGAGTCCTTCAAATACGCCGGAAAGAATGTGCACAAGATCCTCTTCCTTCCGGGTGGTGCTGGCCGCGGAAGAGCCTGGCTTGCGCCGGTCCATCATAATCTGGACGGCTTCCTCGGTCAGGGGAATTCCCGGAGGGCAGCCGTCCACAACTGCTCCGATAGCGGGTCCGTGAGATTCTCCCCAAGTGGTGACGCGAAAGGCTTTTCCAAAGGTGTTACCTGACATTATTACATCCTTAGTCTGAGTCCCGACCGGCGGCCAAATCCACAATCCTGCGGCAAATTTCGTCCACGCCGATCCCTTCCGTGGAGACTGTCAGCATGGCCGCCTTTTTATACAATGGTATGCGTTGTTCAAGCACGGTGTTGATTTCGTCCAGGACGCCTTGATCCGTTAGGGCGGGACGTTGAGTCTCCGTCTTATCATCACCGGCAAGGCGATTGCAAATAACTTTCGGATCTGCGGTCAGCCAGACCACCAAACCGCTGCCTTGCATGGCCTGCACATTGCCGGGGTCCAGGATGGCGCCGCCGCCGGGCGCAATGATATGCCGGTCCAGGCCGGACAGGCGTTTCAGCAGTTCCTTTTCCAGCCTGCGGAACTCCTCCCAGCCTCCGGCCTCCACGATTTCCGCAATGGTTCGGCCCTGCTCCCGCTCCAGCATTTCGTCCGCGTCCACAAAGGGGCGGCCCATGGCTGCGGCCAACGCCTTGCCCACGGTTGTTTTGCCCGTGGCCCGGTATCCTATAAGATAGATGTTTTTCATAATCGAAGATGCAGGTGGGAAGTTAAAAAGCGGTTGCTCCAAATCCCCTTGCCGATGCCTTTCATTATATATTGCATACATGGGATTAGAGTCAAAAACGTATTTTGACCATGATGCCGGGTTTCGCAAGCTCAACCCAACCTGCGCCGCGTAAAATGAGGTTGTAGGCCTGGTTGCGAAGTCCGCCTTGGCGCTTCACACGGGCAATAGCTTACATGGACTTCAAACCCGACATTAACCTGGGTTTAAGCAATGCCATTCGTTCGCTGGCCTTGCACGGTTTCCACATTCCTTCCAGGCCGCGCCTCATGTCGCTTCGCGACCCAGGCAGGGCGCCGCTCCGCCTGGGCTGCCCAAAAAAACAAGAATGCCTTCAATTACCGCCGTCTCGTTCCCATGCTGTCAGCCCGCGTCGCGCAGTAGCTTTTTTGCGTCGCGGCTGTCGCGTGGGAATGCATACGGGACTTGCAAACGTTCTCAAACGTCAAACGTAGACTTGACCCCATTTCCCTTGCGGGACGACCCGCTGAATCTAATGCACACGGCAGAATGAGTCAAATACTTTGTCCCGAAAGCGCAAGAGTGAAAGCAAGCATGCCTTTATACCTATGACAATCTGCATCGCCTCACTTCCGAAACAGGCTCGGGCGGTGCGGACAACATGGCTCTCACTTACGACGCCATGGGCAATATTCTCACCAAGTCCGTAGGCACGGATCTTTTAACTTACAGCTATGAAATGAATGGGTCCATCAGCACCCAACGGCTCAGTTCAGTTGCCTACGGAAGCAATCCCGCCAAATCTTTCGTCCATGACGCCAACGGCAACATGACGCAAGGTTGGGATTTTTCCGATCCCGCCAACCCTGTTCAACGCAGCATTCAGTATAATGCCGACGACAAACCCATTTCCATCACCAGGGGATTGGATACGACCCTTTTCACCTATGACGCCAACGGAGACCGGGCAATCAAGGAAATCGCAGGCGGCGACATTACCTATTACGTATCCGGAGGGTATGAGGTCACCAACGGCGTTTCCGTTAAATATATTTCGGGCGGCGGGCTAAGCATTGCCAAAATCGAAGATGGGGTAACTTCCTATCAGCACTCGGATCACCTGGGAAGCTCCACCGTCGTCACCAATGAATCCGGCCAGGAAATCGAGAAATCCGACTATCGGCCTTTTGGGGAAGAACGGAACCATTGGGGCGTCACCAATGACAAGCACCGCTATACCGGCCAGGAAAAGGATTTTTCCACGGGCCTGTATAACTATAATGCCAGGCTGTACGATCCCATATTAGGAAGGTTTACTTCCGCGGATATATTCGTCCCCGACCCATTGGACCCTCAAAGCTATAACCGGTTCGCGTATTGCCGGAACAATCCTTTATCCTATACCGACCCAAGCGGTCATTTTATTGTGGAAATGATTGTCGGCGCCGTTATAGGCGCCTTGATTGGCGGCGCGACGGAGGCAATACTTGGAGGGGACATCCTCCAGGGCATGGTAACCGGGGCCATATCAGGGGCTATATTCTTCGGGGTCGGAGAGTTGGGCCTAACCGGGCTTGAGCAGATAACGGCCCACGCCTTGGGAGGGGCGCTATCCGGGGGGATAAGCAGCGCCATATCAGGCGGGGATATAGGCCTGGGCATGCTGACCGGCGCCATTGCCGCCGGGGTGGGGGAGTTTGTAGGGAGCTCTGGATTAATCCACGATGACTTCTGCAGCCAGCTAATCGGAAGAAGCGTTGTCGGCGCCGTGACCGGCGGTGTTGCGTCCACCATTTGCGGCCAGGATTTCTTTGACGGCTTTATGCAGGGCGCCAAAACCGCGGCCATTGGTTTTTTATGCAATCATATGTTGCACGACGCAGGCAGGTTTGTCGGCGCCTCGCAGGGTGAAGCAGCTACTCAATGGTATGCTGAAAAATATAATGAAACCGGCAATCCAATATACCTTGTCGGGGGAACCGTAGCAGCCCTCTGGACTCCGGAAACCTATGCAGACACCGCCATGACTCTGTTTGGAGGCGCGGTTGGCGGGAAAGTTTTGGGTGCTTTAGGGAAGATGGGGTCTAAAGCTGCAAAATTTACCAAGGTTTCTCGTTGGGGTAGAGAAGGGCTTGAAGATGGCGATTTTGTAATGAAGGGTGGTAAAAATGCATTAAATTATATAAAATCTGGAAAATGGCAAAAGGGCATGGGAAATACGCGTGCCTCATATAGCTCAGGAAGTGAGTATATGGTTCCTACCAACAGCCTCAAGCCTCCTAGCCAAGCGGCAACTGCGACATTTTGGGATAAGGGGTTATTTGGGCACATTAAAAGTGCAATGGGGCAACGCAGCTATAGACCATAGGAAACTTAAATATGAACATTATTTTTTGGATAGTGGCATGTATTTTAATTCTTTTTTCATCATACATAACAATTATGCACTGGGCTTTATTTGTTAATAACTATGTGCTCAAAAGGGAGTGGGCGTCCGCAATCCCGCTTGTTGGAGGAATAGCCGGAGCTCTCGGTATATTGTGCTTGCCAATTGAAGGGAGTTGGAAATACTGTTGGCTACCATTCCTGTTGGATTGGGGGAGTCTGCCAATAATCGTATTTTCTCTTGCGTGCCACCTGCTTTGTAAAGAAAAAAACTCCATAGATCCCGGCGGCTAAAAAAGTGGAAGCAACCGGTTATTGACTTGAAATTCGAAGATGAGCAGGGACGGGAAGAGATCATCACCGCCACGGTGGAACATCCCTTCTGGGTGCAAGGACAGGGATGGGTTGGGGCCTCAGATCTCGTTCCCGAGGATCAAATCTTTACTTCCCATAACCAATGGCTTACACTGATATCAGCTACCCTAACGCCTGAACTGGAAACGGTCTATAACTTTGAAGTGGATCAAATCCACAACTACTTTGTGGGCCAGTCCGGTGCCTGGGTGCATAATATGAGTGAGGCCATTAAGTTTACCAGCGCCATGAAGTCAGGAGCAAAAAGGATTGCTTCCGGAAGAAATATAAGAAAAATTCAAGTGCTCGTTGAAAAGTTTGGTGGGAAAGCCAATGGTTGGCGTAAGATGAAAACATGGGATCATTTAGGGCGGGAGATACACTATTATGAACACCATGGAATCGGCAGAGTTGGGATGAAATTTAAAGGTCAAATGGATCCATTCTAAGGAGGCCTATAGTGATAGTCGTTTTTAAGAATCCTCCGATTGGCGAGGAAAATCCAAAATTGACCACTGAAAAACGGTATGTGGTTATTGGGATTGATGATGCATTTTTCAGAGTTATTGATGACGATAGTGAGCCTATTTTATACCCTAAAGGCTACTTTGAGACTGTTGATTCATCAATTCCGACTGATTGGATTAGGATGGACCACCCGGATGGTGAATACCACATTGATCCACCGGAGTGTTCTGCTATCGGATTTTATGAGGACTATTTTGACGATAAGGAGTATGCCCAAGAGGCGTTTAGGCGTGCAACCAAACGTATTTTATCCCAATTAGAAATTTTAGGGGACGCTTCAAAGAAATAAATGCTTTAGGGGACGCTTTAAAGAAACTTAGAAACTTGACCTTGAGTCTTGAACAAGGCCATGTTTTAGGCATGCCAAGACGATCCCGACTGGACGCCCCGGGCTTATTGCATCACGTCATGATCTGGAGAAGGGACAGTATGGGGTCAAATCAACGTTTGACCCCATTTCCCTTTAGTACAATTTTTCCCATTCCTCCCAAAAATTGGGGAATGACTTATCCACGCAGGACGGATTTTTGATGATCACGCCCGGAGTTAATAGCCCGGCGACGGCAAAGCTCATGGCAATGCGGTGGTCGTCGTAAGTGTCAATAACCGCGCCCTGCGGCTTGCCGCCGATGATGGTCATGCTGTCGTCCGTGCACGAGGCCTGGACGCCCATTTTTTTAAGCTCCGTGATTACGGCGGTGATCCTATCGCTTTCCTTGGCTTTTAGATGCCCCACGTTTTCAATCCGGGTTTCCCCTTTGGCGAAGGCGGCGACCACGGCCAGGGTAGGGGCCACGTCCGGCATATTGCCCATGTCCACGGTGATTCCCTTGAGGTCGCGGCCGGCGACTGCCAGCCCCTCATTGGTTTCGTCCAGGCGGCATCCCATGGATTTCAGGATGTAGGCGAAACGGCTGTCCCCCTGGCACGAGGCCGAATGGGTTCCGGCCACTCTGATCGTGGCGCCGGTAATAGCCGCCGCTCCCCAGAAATAGCTGGCGCCCGAGGCGTCGGCTTCCACCATATATTCCCCCGCCTGATATTGGGATTGGCCGGGAACGGAAAACCAGGTATGGCCGTCTCGCTTAATTTCCACGCCCATGGCTTTCATGACCGATACGGTCATGTCAATATAGGGTTTGGAAACCGGGCCTTCCGTGACGGTGATTTCCATGCCGTCTTGGGTGTAGGGCGCAATAAGCAGCAGGGCCGAAAGATATTGGCTGGACACGCCGCAATTGATGGAAACCTTTCCCCCCTTGACGGCTGTGCCCTGGATTTTGATGGGAGGGCAGCCGTTCGTGGTCTCCACCGGAACGCCAAGCTGCTCCAGAGCCTGGGCCAGGTCCAGGATGGGCCGCTGCTGCATGCGTTCCGTCCCGGTCAGGGTGTAGGTTCCCACGCCCATGGCCGCCACGGCGCACATGAGGCGCAGGGTAGTGCCGGAATTGCCAAGATGGATGGGATCTTCATACCTGTCCAGGCTGCCGCCGGAACCGTTCACCCAAAAACCGCCTCCCTCGCGGCGTACGCTCACGCCCATTTTGTTCAGGGCGTTCATGGTCAGGAGTGTGTCTTCGCTTACCAGGCCGTTTTTCACCTGGGAAAGGCCGTCCGCAAGGGCCGCGCATATCAGCATGCGATGGGTGTAGCTTTTGGACCCCGGAACCATGGCTGTCAGTTCGGTTTTGCCCATGGGCCGGATTGTTATTTGAGACTCCATATTACCTCTGGCCTAAGATTGTTTCCACGGTTTCACGCATTTGAGCGACGGGCGCTTCCTTGCCGGTCCACCATTCGAATTGCGAGGCCCCCTGATACACGAACATGGCGATTCCGTCCACTATTGTGCATCCGGCGTTCCTTGCGTCGGACAAAAAACGGGTCAGCAAAGGCCGGTACACAATATCCATGGCTACCATGTCTTTATTAAAAAAGGATGCGGGCGCCGGGCTGTCTTGCACATTGGGGACCATTCCCACCGAAGTGGCGTTGACCGCAATGCGGCAATTCAGCTTGCCCAAATCCTCCATAGGCTGGAAATCAACGCCAAGCTCTTCAGCCAGCCTGGCCCCTTTTTCCATGGTGCGATTGACAATGGTCACCCTGGCGCCTTCCTGCTTTAAGCCGTAGATGACGGCGCGCGCCGCGCCTCCTGCGCCGATGACCACCACGTCTTTATCCTTAACCGGCGTTTTTTCCTGGATCGCCTTGACCGCGCCCAGGCAGTCGGAGTTCTTTCCGATCAAACGTCCCTGGTCATTGATGATGGTGTTGACCGCGCCCATGGCCCGGGCCGTTTCGTCCACCTCGTCCAGGTGCTCCATGACCGAAACCTTGTGAGGAATGGTCACGCTGGCGCCGCCTATGTCAAAGGCGCGGATAGCCCGGACCGCCCCTTGGACGTCTGTGACGCGAAAAGCCATGTACGCCGCATTTTCGCCGATGTGCGTAAAGGCCCGGTTGTGCATGGCCGGGCTCAGGCTGTGGGCCACGGGATCGCCGAACACGGCGTACAACCGGGTCAGGGAATTGATTTCCACGGTCATGGCCTGTCTCCCACCGGGTAGGAGCCCATCCATTTTACAAAGGAGCACAGGGAACGCATTTTATCCACCACTTTTTTGACAGGCTCGTCTTTCATATGCCCTTCCAGATCCACGAAAAAGAGGTAATGCCAGCTTGCGCTCTTGGACGGCCGCGATTCCAGCTTGACCATGTTCAGCCCTTCTTCCGAAATGGGCTGCAACACGCTGTGCAAAGCGCCCGGGATATGGGGAATGGCGAAGAGCAGGGAGGTTTTATCCCGCCCTGTGGGCTGGACCTTGTCCCTGCCGATGACCAAAAACCGGGTGATGTTGGTCGTGGAATCCTGGATGTTGTCCGCCAGGGTGTTCAGCTCGTACGTGATGGCCGCCTCCGAGCTGGCGATGGCCGCGCCGCCCGGGGTGTTGACCGCCATGCGCGCCGCCTCGGACGTGCTGGAGCACTGATTCTGCAGGATTCCCGGCAGGTTTTTGCCCAGCCACTTGCGGCATTGGGCGATGGCCTGGGGATGGGAGAAAACCACCATGATCTGGTCCAGGGAGTCCTCCGCGGACAGCAGGTCGTGGCGGATGGGCAGATAAATTTCTCCGCAAATCCTCACGTCGCTTTCCTGAAACAGGTCCAAGGTCAGGTTTACGGCGCCTTCCATGGAGTTTTCCACCGGGACCACGCCGAAAGGCCTCCGCCTTTTGTCCACTTCCTCGAACACGTCCGAGATGGTTGCCAGGGGCGTAAAATTGGTGGACCGGCCGAAATGCTTCATGGCCGCCATGTGGGTGAAGGTCGCCTTGGGGCCCAGGTAGCCCACTTCCAGGGGCTGCTGGATCCTGCGGGACGCGGCGATGATTTCCGTATACAAAAGCAGCAGGGTTTCGTCCGGCATGGGGCCTTCGTTCAACTCCTGCAGCTTGTTCAGCACCGCCCGTTCCCGGGAGAAATCCACCACCGGCAGGCCCTTGCCCTGTTTGATCGCGCCGATTTTCTGGGCGATGTCCAGGCGTTCGTTGACCAAAGCCAGGATCTTTTGATCCGTTTCGTTGATAGCCTGCCTTAAGGGTTCCAATTCGGGGAGGCCGTTTTTATTGGATGGTTTCATTTTTCCGTTATGGTCTCCTTGATTTTATGGCCGAAGTGACGCCCGCCTTCTTCGAGGCTGGCCAGCACTTTATCGCCCGGCTTGAGAGCCACCACGGAAAGGGGCTTGCCGTCGGTCGCCACAAGGCGGATGGTTTCGGCGTTTTGGCAAATGGTGGTAATCTTTTTATCGCCTGCCTTGGCGGTAATCAACAGCAAAGGCCGTTTTTCGATTTTCAGCCTGCCCACAACGCCGATGGAGCACTTGCCCTTGTAATCCGTAATAAGCACTTCATCCCCTGCGCTGAGTTCGGAAAGATACCGGGTTTTATTGCCCGGAACCTTGGTGTAGGCATGGACCGCGCCTGCGTTCACTCTGAAAGGACGAGCCGCCACATAGGGATTCTCAATGCTTTCGGAGTGAATCAGGAACATAGCCGCCGAGGAATTGCCCACCAGCATGCCTTCTCCGGGCTTCATGTCCGTGCAGGTGTCCACGCACACCCGGTCGCCCATGCCAACGGCCTTGACTTCCGTGATTTCCACCGGAACCACCGGGGCGGTGGTCCCTTCGCCTTTTAAAAAGGCCAGGGTGCGTTTAAGCTCGGCCGTGTCCGGCGTGTCGATCAACACGCCCCAGACTCCGTGCTCCAGGATGCCGGCGGCGGTCTTGGCTTCGTCCAGGCTTTTGGCCGGGTGCACCACCCTGGCGCCTTTGGCGATGAGGTTTTCCAGGGGGATGATGCTCCAGTCCGGCGTGTCCACAATGACCGGCCCCATGGCCTGAGCCTGGATAATCTGGTCTTCGTCGTCCATGCTGGTAATGGTGATGGTGCTCAAGTCCTTGCCGGGAATCATGTCTCCATCCGGAGCGATGGTGGTTATCCGGCCCAGTTCCTTGACTTTTTCAGCGTACCCCTCGGGAACCATGAGCGCGTCCGCGCCGCCCTCCAGGGCGGTGGTGACAAGGTCTTTGTTCCAGGGATCCACTTTTACCCAAATGGTTTTCATGAGACGCCTTTCGATTAGAGGAGTTCCAGGGCTTGCTCGACGGTTGCATCATCATGCACAATGGATGAAATGGCGCGAACGATTTTTACCGGAGCGGCATGCTGGAACACGTTCCGGCCGATGGAAACGCCTGCGCCGCCGGCTTCCACGGAGCCTTTGACCATTTCCAGGATGTCGCGATCCGAATCCATTTTGGCGCCGCCTGCAATAACCACGGGAACGGCGCAGCCGGAGGTGACCTCGTAGAAGGAGTCAGGCGTACCGGTGTAAGGCACCTTGACGATGTCAGCGCCCATCTCGTGGCCCAGGCGGGCGGCGTGCTTGACGTATTTGACATCGTATTCATCCACGATTTTTTCGCCGCGAGGGTAGATCATGGCAAGCAGAGGCATGCCCCATGTGCGCGCTTGGTAGCTGATTTCGCCGAAATCCCTGAGCATGTCCTTTTCCAGGCCATCGCCCAGATTCACATGGATGGAAACGGCGTCCGCGCCCAGTTTGATGGCTTCTTCCATGGTGCAGATAAGGGTTTTTGCGTTGGGGAAAGGGGAAAGGGAGGTGGATGCTGAAAGGTGGATGATGAGCCCGATGTCCGGTCCGTCGCCCCGGTGGCCTTCCATGACCAGTCCTTTATGAACCACCACCGCGTTTGCGCCGCCCGCGGCCACGGAATTAATGGCGGTTTTCATGTCTTGCAGCCCGTCAATGGGGCCGACCGAAATGCCGTGATCCATGGGAACCAACACGGTGCGGCGGGTTTTTCGGTTGAGAATGCGTTCCATCCTGATTTGTTTTCCAACGAAGGTCATTTTTCCTGCTCCTTTGATTTTGTTGCCTTCCCCGGAAAAAGGGAAGGGCCGTGAAGCCTTTTTTCGCTCCACAGCCCTTTCCGAAAACCAAAAAAGCCGTGGAGACTTTTCGGTCCGCCACGGCTTTGTTGTGTTTGATGGGTTTCAGCTCACCCTCGCGCACCTCCGGGCAGACCGGTGCTAAAAAAGTAATAAAAATAATAATAGCACTTGTTAAAAAGTCTGCCGAAATTGGTAATCACGTAAAAGGGCTCCATTAGCTGAAAATTAACCTCAAGTTGGCTCTGTGATACGGGATGCCAATAGAGTGTGTCAAGGGTTTTTTTTCTTGGAATGTAATTTTAAAATATTCGTCTTGCAAAAAGAGGGCGGGGAGGCCGGCTTATTAGTTGCTGAATTTATATTGGTTTTAGCATATTCCTCCCGGTCTGGGCGCGGGTTTGAAATTGTCGGACTCATCAAAGCACTCTCGGCATGTTCCGGGGTGGGAATCAATAAAACGGCGCACCATGTCCGGGTCGTCCTGAAAAACCGTCATCCAGATGCTCCAGTAACCGCTGGCCATTGCCGTGCGGGTTATTTGCTTCCTCATTTGTTCTGTATTGTTTGTGCACAAATCCTTTTTCGATTCCTCGGCCATGCCCCATGTTTCTCTTCGGTTCAACCATCTGCGGTCCGAGGCCTTGCTATTCAAGGGCGTCTTGTTTAAACCCGTTAATGAAATGGTGTCACGTGCTTTCCGTTCCAAGGCTTCAGGTAAACTATCTGCGGGGAAAACAAGCCCTTCATCCGTATACTTGAAAGCTGCGAATGTATTATCCTTGTCAGGCCATAAATAGCGGCCTTCAATAATTTCCTTGTTTCCTTTGGTGGAATTGCAGTTAGTACAGGCGAGGAGAAAGTTATCCCAGTCCAGTTCTTTGCTGGGATTCACTGATTTCGGCTGTACATGTTCCACCGCCAGAGAGGCGTCCAGATGCATCTCGCAATAGGAGCAATACTCGCCCAGACATTCTATAAGCAGACCTCTCGCTTTTGCATATTTGGTGAACCTGACTTCTTTTCCGTTTTTATCCTTTGGGCGCCCTCCTTTTTTCACCGGCCTCATCATTGGCCTCCATCTTCAATCGATGCATCGGCCATGCCGGCGGCGGTCCTTTTCATTTCCAGGAAGGCATGATAGGCGACATTTTCACTGAATGGAGCAGACAGGATATCCAATTTTTCTTTCAGCCGCGCCTTTGTTTTTTTATCAACATCTTTTCCCTGTTCCAGCACTTTGTAATACTCCAATGCAGCGTTATACATGTCCTGGTAACGTTTGCTTCTTTGGGGCTTCTCTATTCCCATAATTTCTTCCACAATGTCTTCAATGGATCGGTTGGCAAAGGAGCAGCCCGGGCCGGGGGCGGCAATATCCGGAGGATAGCTTTCAATTTTCTCAGGAGAGGCCTCCTGATTAAGGTCAATTACTTCGCCGGGGTTTAAGGATTGAATGATAAAGGGAGAATGGGTTGTGGCGATGAATTGGATATTGGGAAAGGCCTGTTTAAGATCCCCAACCACTCGCCGTTGCCACTTGGGATGCAGGTGCATGTCGATTTCATCAATCAGGACGATGCCGGATGTCTTTTGAGCCGCCTTTATTTCGTATTGAGGATTGAGGCGAGACGCCCTGTGGGCTATGTCAGCCGTCATGGCGATGATGTTTCGAAACCCATCTCCTAAATAGTTGACCGGGATCAATCCCGTTTTTTCCGACTCCAGCATGATCTGATCTTCATCAATATCAAAAAAGAAGTCCGTGGAATCCGGGATGCAGGCTTTAACCGCCATTTCCACATTTGCAAGGGCTTGGCTGTCGCCATTTTTTCTTAGAGCGCTGATTGAAAGTTTTTTGAACCACTTTTCAAAGGCTTTTTGGTCGGATTTTGGGTCCAGGCAAAAACGGTAGGCATCCAGTTGGGAGTCCGGCCCCTCTATTTTGATGTTTCTATGGATATCCCATAATCGTCCTGGCCCATAATAAAGAAGCAAGGGAAGATCAGGCGAGTCTCCATTGGCGACCATCTTTCTATGCCGGGCGCCGATTTCCACCAAATCCTTGGCCTTGCCCCCTCTGTCTCCGTAATCCCTTTGCCAAAGGATTTTGTCTCCATTCAACTTGCCCGAACAAACGATTGACGCATCGCCCTGCGGCTCACGAAAAACCTGCCCGCCCGTTCTATTGATTTTGTAACGGATGTCGTCTTTTACAATGCCGCCTCTCCCTGTTTTAATGCGGGATCCTTGAAGGTAAGTCCCTAACATGATGGAAACGGCGTCCAGGACAGTGGTTTTTCCTGCTCCGTTATCGCCAATGAGTACGTTGAAACTCGGGTGAAAACGGAATTTCGCATTTTCGTACTTTCTGAAATTATTGCAGGTGAGGTCGAAAATTTTCATACCGCCGCTCCCTTTCGACAGGATTATCCATAGGTTTTGACCCATTATAAACGCAATGGCTTTAAAATACAATAGATATCCATCGATGGGGCGGGAGCAAACAAGCTGTCCTGGGGTGTAGCAGGTAAACAGTCCTGTGCAATCCGGCCGACAGGTAGGTGATCAGATGCGCCGAGCAAAAGGCAAAGCACAGCCTCGCGTTTACAAGGCTGTGCTTTGCCTTAGGATAATCCCGCCCATGGGCGCGCCCATGTCGCGTTCGATGACTGGACACTTGATTTGCAGCAGGCAAAACACCTTGGGGCCGGCGTTGTTCAGGGTTTCGTAATTGCCTTGGCCCTTGGCGATGATGACCGGCGCCTCGTTGAACGCCTCCACGAATTCCGGCTTGCACAAAGACAAGATGGTGCCGGGGGCGTCCGCGCCATTGTCAATCAGGGTTGCAACCTTGTCCAGACCGGCGGCGATTGCGTCCTCCATGATGGCGTCGTTGAGGATGGGCCTGCCCCGCACCGCATAGACCACGGGCTTTTCCAGGGTTTCGATAAGCACCCGGTCGAACACGGTTTCTCCGGCGTTATCGCCCAGGTACAAAATGTGATCCGTTTTTTCCATCTCCCGGCGTAGAAGCGCTTCGTCGTCCACGGCGTAATCCTGAGCCAGCACCCGGTCCACCGTGTGCCAGAGGTCTTCGTGTTCGTCGGACACGCCCAGGTCGATGATGTTTCCCGCAATGGCGAGGCGCAGGGCCGTCCCCAGAGGATCGTCGCTGGCCGCGACCATGGCTTTTAAATCGTCGTACAACTCCATGGCCGCCAGGGTGCACCGGGCTTTGGCTTCTTTGTACGGATCCGGGTTGTTGCTGTATTCGCGGATAATGCCGTGAACGGCCTTGGCCACGTGGGGCGGCGTGGTTTCGGGGCTGAGGTTTTGCAGGAGTTCCAAAACCTTGATCATGATTTTATGCTGAACCGGATCGTCGCACCCGGCGTGACGGGCGGCGTTGATGGTCTGGCGGACGAAACATGCGTAGCAATCCAGGTAAAACTTCACTTTAAACTCCCATAAACATTTAAGCTAAGAAATCATTCCTCATCCTGCTGATCCCACTCGCTGATATATTTGGTTACGGTACGGCGGTCCAGGCTGATCCTCCGGGCCACTTCCTCAAAGGTTCCGTGGCGCGCGTGCAACAGCTTGCAATAACCGGCCATGAGCATCTGGGCGGGCATGTCTCCTGTTTCCAGGGCCGCGGCTAGCTTGGACTGGAGGTCCGTGGGCGCATATTTTTTGTCTCCGCCGTAATCCTTTTTCAAAAGCACCCGGCGCACGCATTGCTCCAACTCGCGGACGTTGCCGTACCAGGGATACTCCGGCCCCAGGTTTTTTTCGATGACTTTTTTCACCATGTCCACAAGCTCCGGCGAGGGCTTGCCCACGGTTTTGCTCACAATGTGGGACAGGAGATCGTCCAGTTCCAGGGGGTCTTCCTGGATGCGCTGGCGCAAGGGCGGCACGGTGATGACGTCCGAACACAGGCGGTAGAAGAAGTCGTCCCGGAACTTGCCGCTGGAACGCAACTCGTTCAACTTTTGATTGGTGGCGCCAATGACCCTGCCGTGGAAGGGCGCCTTGACGTGGCTGCCCACGGGATAGAAAAAGCGCTCCTGCAACACTTGCAGCAGCTTGATCTGCACGGGCTGGCTGATTTCTCCGATTTCGTCCAGCAGAATGGACCCGTGGGGGCTGCAGTTTTCCAACACGCCCACATGATTTTCCACCGCGCCGGTGAATGACCCCTTTTTATGGCCGAAAAGCTCAGATTCTATAAGGTTTTCAGGATATTGCGAAAGATTGATAGACTTGAAATTGCTGGTGAAGCTCTCGGTGAACACGCGCCGTTTCATATTAAAGGGGATGTGCCCGGAGCGCCCGATGGCGGCCGCCACGGTTCCCTTGCCCGTGCCCGTCTCCCCTAAAAGAAGGGTGGAGAAATCCTCCATCCTGCCCCGAAGATAGGCGTCATACATGCTCAGGTTATGGGTAAAAATATTGTTCCACAGGTCGAACCGCAGCTTTTTCATAACCTGGCTGCGGCCGATCAGGCTTTGATTGATGAAGTAAAACGCCCTGCGTAGTTGGTAGCCCATTTCAATGGCGTGCTTGATTTCAGAGGGGCTGAACCCCCTGGACTGAAGCACCGCAATGGCCTCTCCCGCGAAATTCAATTTGAGAATCTTGTCTTCCGTCTTTATTTGGGCGCGAATGTGATCATCGAACTTTTTGCGGAACCGGTAGAAGAAGTCGAACAGATACACGTCTTCCAGCAACTTCTTATCTTCGCCGGAAAAAGCGTTCAGGTCGTCCCTTCCCGAATCTCCCAAAGCCTGCAACTGGTCTTCCAGCACACGCAGGGTTTTGTCTATCTGATGGCTTCCATGGTGTTCGCCTTCCCCGGATGCTATTTGCAGGTCGAGGCTAAGCCTCTGTTCTCCAAAAGGATTGGCAATAGCCGCCTTTTGCACCAGGGTAAAAAATTCCCGTTCCTGGGAGGTCAGGCTTTTTTCTTGGGGCATGGAAAATCCTTTAAAACGCCAGGGGCGATGCAACCGGGTTTTAAGGTTAGGGAGCGCATACACTCCGTGTACATGGCCTGTGCACAACATGCGTATCACAAAGCATAGCCACAGGGCGATGTGAAAAGCAAAATATTTTTTTATTTAGTTAAATTAGGTGGTTAACGAAAAATAAAAATTCCGGCACGCATCTTGTTTAATAACAGACACAAAGCCGGGAACAGGAATGCCCGGAATTTTACGGAGGAAATATGAAAATGCAGACAAAAGCCATTGTTTTTCCGGGGCAGGGCTCCCAAAGGCCGGGCATGGGCAAGGATTTCTTTGATCAATGCCAGGAAAGCGCCCGGGTTTATGAGGAAGCCTCGGACGCTCTTGGCTGGAGCACGGCGGATATGTGCTTTGGCGAAGAAGACAGGCTTAACCTGACCGAGTTCGCCCAACCCTGCATTGTGACTACGGAAATCGCCATGCTCCGGGCCTTGGAATCGGAGTTCGGCTTGACCGCTGAGTTCTGGGGCGGCCACAGCCTGGGCGAATACACCGCATTGACTGCGGCCGGAGTATTGCCTTTAGCCTCCGCCGTTAAAATCGTGCAAGCCAGGGGAAGGCTGATGCAGGACGCCTGCCCCGTGGGCATGGGCGCCATGGCCGCCGTAATAGGAAAAGGACTGGACGTCCAACTTCTATCCGAAACCCTCAACAGCCTGCCCGTGGATCTGGCCAACATCAATTCTCCGGACCAGGTGGTTATCAGCGGCCGGGCCGACTCCATGGAACAGGCCCGGCAAGGCATCGAGGCCGCCTTTAACGGCGCCGCCCCACGGTTCGTTCCCTTGAACGTAAGCGCTCCCTTTCACAGCCGCTTTATGAAAAGCATCGAACCATCTTTCAGGCAGGTTCTGGAGCAGGAAACGGGCAATTTCAAGCCAGAAGGCGCCGTTGGCGTGGCATGCAACTATACGGGCGTGTTCCATACGCCGAACAGTCCGGCAATTGTTGACGCCCTGGTGAGCCAGTTGAGCAATCCGGTCCGGTGGACTAACAACATGGACCTTTTGGCCCAGGCTGCGGACGAGATCGTGGAGCTTGGCCCCAACCGGCCGTTGCGGGCCTTTTTCAAGGCCATGGGGGCCGCCTGCCAGTCCATTACCGGCATGACCGCCGCGAAAAAAGTTTTTGGAGGATAATTCATGAAATTCGACTCAGGATATTGGGCGATCATAATCGGCGCATCCAGCGGGTTCGGACTGGCCACGGCAAAGAAACTGGCTTCACACGGCATGAACCTGTGCCTGGTCCATCGGGACCGGCGGGGCGCCGTGAAGAACATCCAGCCTTCTTTTGACGAAATCGCCGCAACCGGCGTGCAAATGCTGACCTTCAACCTGGACGCCTTGTCCCCCGAAGGCCGCGCCAAGGCTTTGGACGGGCTGGCGGAAAACCTGGGCGAGTCCGGTTCCGTGCGCCTGCTTATGCATTCCCTGGCCTTCGGCAACCTCAAGCTCCTGGCGCCCTACGAAGCATCGGGAGAGCCCGCCAGGGCCCGCGCCAAGATGGCTGACCTGCTGGGCGTCATGCCCCAGGCCGTGGATGAAGCTGCGGCCGGCCTGTTCGCTCAAGGATGCCCCCCCATCCATTCCCTGGCGGACGAGGCCGAGTTCAACAACCGGTTTTTACTGGAGGAGGACGATTTCTCCCGCACTATCCACGCCATGGGAACCAGCTTGGTGGAATGGGTGCAGGACGTGTTCAACCGAAAGATGTTCGCTGCTGACGCACGGGTGCTGAGCCTAACCTCCGAAGGCAACGCCGTGGCATGGCGGGGATACGCCGCGGTTTCCGCGGCCAAGGCCGCTCTGGAGTCCGTGTCCCGGGCCATCGCCGTGGAGTTCGCCCCCTACGGAATCCGGTGCAACGTGGTTCAGCCGGGCGTCACCGACACCCCGGCGTTCCGGGCCATACCGGGGAATCCCCAAATCGAGGCCAAAGCCTTATTGCGCAATCCCATGGGGCGCCTGACCACACCCCAGGACGTGGCCAACCTGATTTTTCTGCTCTGCCTGGACGAAGCAGCCTGGATCAACGGCAGCCTTATTCCCGTGGACGGCGGAGAAAGGATTGCCTGATATGCTTTTTATTCACGGCATGGGCCATTATCATCCCGAAAACGTGATCACCAACCGTTTTTTAAGCAGCCTGGATATTGGCAGCGACGAAAAATGGATCATGGAGCGGGTGGGCATCAAGGAACGGCGCACCAGCCTGGATCTGGACTACATCCGCCTCACCCTGAACCGGGACGTCAGGGCCGCATCCGAAGCAAGCATTTGCACCCGCGCTTGGTGCGGCGCCCAGGCCGCCCGCATGGCTTTGGAAAGGGCGGGGTTGAAGCCCGAAGACGTGGGCATGGTGATTTCCGGATCGTCCAGCCCATACATCGTGTGCCCGGCGGAGGCGTGCTCCGTGGCCGCCGAACTGGGTGTGGAAGCCCCTTGCTTTGACGTCAATTCCGCGTGCAGCACGTTCATCGTTCAATTATGCAACCTGGCCGCCATGCGCAGGGAAAGCCTGCCCCGGTTCGTCCTGGTCATCAACCTGGAGCACGTAACTCATTCCGTGGATTATTCGGACCGCAACTCCGCCCCCTTGTTCGGAGACGGCGCGGCGGCGGCCGTGGTTTCCATGGAAGAGGAGGCCCCGGTGGAGTTTTTCGGCGCCGGGTTTTTCTCCATACCAGGATCCTGGGACAAAGCCGTCATTCCCCAGGGCAAGCATTTTTTTCAGGAAGGCCGGGCCGTCCAGGGATACGCCATCCGCAAAACCACGGATTGCCTGCGCCATCTGCAGGAGCAATACGGGGCCGAAGCGCCGGTCTTTCGCTTCATAGGGCATCAGGCCAATTACATGATGCTCACCCATGTTCGCCAACGCTGCAATATTGCGGAGGCGGATCATTGGCATAACGTTCAGGAGTTCGGAAACGTCGGATGCAGCGGCGCCCCTTCCGTGTTGAGCATGAGCTGGGACAAGCTGGAGCCCGGAGACCACACGGCCATGGTCGTGGTGGGCGGAGGCCTGACTTACGGCCGCGCCATGCTGCGGATGAACGGTTTGGAGGATTAAGGAGAATATTATGCAGCCTGATAAAGAGCTGAGAGAGCAAATACTGGAGCTTATCCCCCAGCAGGCGCCGTTCCGGTTTGTGGACGAAATCCTGGAAGTGGACGGGGATCGGATTGTGGGGACGTACCGATTCAAGGAAGACGAGTTTTTCTACCCCGGGCATTTTCCCGGCGCCTCCATCACCCCCGGGGTGATTCTGATCGAAACCATGGCCCAGACCGGCGCCGTGGGCCACGGCATTTATCTCATGATGCAAAAGGGCATGTCCCTGGACGAGATCAAAAGCCAGGTGACCGTGTTTTCCCTGGCCGATCAGGTGGAGTTTTTCATCATGGTTCCTCCGGGAACCCGGGTGATCGTCACCGGCGAAAAAATGTTCTACCGCCGGGGCGCTCTGCGGTCCAGCGTGGCCATGGCTGCCGAGGACGGAAAGCCCATTTGCCGGGGAATTCTTACGGGAACGGGAGTGCGTTTAAATGGATAGTCGCGGAGTCGTCATAACGGGCCTGGGCGTTGTCAGCCCTATCGGAAACGATGTCGGGGAGTTTATGGAATCCTTGAAACAGGGTAGGTCGGGAGTTTGCTTCCTGCAGGAACTGGCGGAGCTCAAGTTTTCATGCTGCATCGCCGGAACGCCCAAGAATTTTGAAAAGGCGCGGGAAAGGCATTTTAATGAACGGCAGGCGTCCCTCATGACCGAGGCCACCGCCTACGCCGCCGTCGCCGCACTGGACGCATGGCGGGACGCCGGACTGGAAATCCCTGAGCCGGACAGCCCCGTGGATTGGGACACCGGCGCCATCATCGGCACCGGAATAGGAGACATGGAAACCATCGCCCAGCGGATCGTGCCCATGGTCAACGATAAAAAAGTGCGCCGCATGGGCAGCCGGATCGTGGAGCAGGTCATGAACTCCGGCGCCAGCGCCAAGGTTTCGGGGATTTTGGGCCTGGGCGCCCAGGCCACGGCCAATTCTTCCGCGTGCAGCACCGGGACCGAAGCCGTGGCCGAGGC
The DNA here is from genome assembly GCF_000429905.1 of Desulfatibacillum aliphaticivorans DSM 15576. Classification (NCBI taxonomy): domain Bacteria; kingdom Pseudomonadati; phylum Thermodesulfobacteriota; class Desulfobacteria; order Desulfobacterales; family Desulfatibacillaceae; genus Desulfatibacillum; species Desulfatibacillum aliphaticivorans. The sequence goes on from NZ_AUCT01000020.1 coordinate 111,094, forward strand.
GGTCTGGAAAATCCGGGCCGGCCTTGCCAAACGCATGGTCGTAGGCGGGACCGAAGGCCCTTCCCCCTATACCTGGAGCGGGTTTGACGCCATGAAGGTGCTGCCCAGGAAGTTCAATGACCGCCCCGAAACGGCGTCCCGCCCCATGAGCGCCACGGCCGCCGGATTTGTGCCCGGCGCGGGCGCGGGAATACTTATCCTGGAAGACGAACAGACCGCCCTGGAGCGCGGCGCCCGGATTTACGCCAAAGTGGCGGGCGTTCACGTGAATTGCGGCGGACAAAGAAACGGCGGCGCCATGACCGCCCCCAACAATCAAGGCGTGCGTCGATGCATACACGGGGCTTTGCAGGACGCGGGCGTGCAGCCCAAGGATATCGATTCCATATCCGGGCATTTGACCGCCACATTCGCAGACCCCATCGAAGTGCAAAACTGGGCGAAAGCCCTGGGAGTCGCACCGGGCGACTTTCCCTTAATCAACTCCGTCAAGTCCATGACCGGGCATTGCCTGGGCGCGGCGGGCGCCGTGGAATCCATTGCGGCTGCCCTGGAGTTGCACCACGGGTTTTTGCATCCCTCCATCAACTGCGAGGACATACACCCGGAAATAGCCCCCTTTGAGGAAAAGGTAGTTAGAAAATACACGGACTATCCCGAACTGCAATGCCTGGCGAAAGCCAGCTTCGGATTCGGGGATGTGAACAGTTGTCTTGTGTTCACAAAATGGAATGCCTAAGAAAAGGAGACGCCACATGGAACTGCAACAAGTATTTGATAAAATGGTCGAAATTCTCAAACCTTTCGTGAAGGATCCGGCCGCCCTGGCAAACGCCGACAAGGACACCCACCTGATCGACGATCTCAAGGTCAATTCCGCCCGCATGGTGGATATCATCATCGAGTCGGAAGACGCTTTTGAGGTGGAAATCGACGACGACGAAGCAGACTCCATTGAAACCATCGGCGACGCCGTCCGCGTCATCATGGGCAAGATGGATCCCGTAGCCAACCCCAGCTAAAAAGGCGAAACGGGAAGAACGACCCCCTCCCTCGCCGTTCTTCCCGTTCAACCTTGCCGTCATGGGTATAGGCAACGACATAGTGGACCTCCTGGCGCCGGAAGCCGGGAATAAACATCTGGATCAGCGATACGCGGGCCGGGCTTTTACTGTGCGGGAATTGGACGCGATACAAAATTCCCCCAAGCCCGGCCCCTTGTTTTGGGCTATCTGGGCGTGCAAGGAGGCTGCATATAAGGCTCTTGGACAGGATCATCCCGGGATAAGCTCCTGGCCGAATAAATATGATGTGGAGTTGCAAATTGATGGAGACAAAGGGGAGGGCGGGGTGAAAACGCCGGTTGGAGAGGTTTTCGTCCGGGTTGATTTTTTTGAACGATTCGTCCACGCCCTCGCCGCGACGGAGAAGGATGATTTGGATAGGGTGAACTTCGGCGTTGCTGAATGCAAGCCGGAATATTGCAAGACCTGTATGCATTCCCACGCACAGCATGGGAACGAGCAGGATGGGGCTTTCAGGTTTTTTCGGAAGCGCCAAGGGAGTGAGATTCAGTGTAAGGGCAGGGTTCCCCTGCCCAGGATACGGCATCAATGCTTCCATCAGCCTCGGGCGCTGGACGGCGCTAACGCCCCCTCCCCCTTGACGGGGGAGGGCCGGGGTGGGGGTGACGAAGAAATCAACCGTTACGGCCTCAAGCCGCCCGTCGCCCCGTCATCCCCGCGCACGCGGGGATCCAGCGTCCTTTTTGCTTCGGGTCATGGGAACTCGTTCAACGAAGACGCTCCCCCCCATCCTGTCCTTCCCCCGCCAGGGGGGAAGGGACGAAGGCCCGACGGCTTTGGTTCGGATGTTCCGCTTAGGCGCGAAATTGCTCCCGCCTCACATGATGACGCCGCCGAAAATGCCGAGGGCAATGGATGCGCCGCCCAAGCCGTCAGGACCGGTATGCATTCCCACGCAAAGCATGGGAACAAGAGGCCCGGCGGCTTTTTTGAATCGGGCGACTGCAAAAACGCCTCCGCCTTGGTCAGGCGGCTGGCCGTACGGCATCTCTCTTGCTTGTATAATCTGGATTATTCCGCTTTGCAGATCGTGAGGAAAAAACAGGACGGCAAATTAGGCCCCCCTTTGGTGCAATATGGAGATCAAAGACTGCCCGTATCCCTCAGCCTCAGTCACGACGGCCCTTATCTGGCCTGGGCGTTGCTTATCAATCATGATCAACCGCCTTGCGATACCGCGCAGCCGGATTAAAAGGCCGGGCATTTATCCAAAATGCCCGACAATGAATTGCTTGATGCGTTGGGTTTCGGTTTCCAGGGCCGCCAGGATGCCGTCGGCGCCGGCGAGTTCGTCATTCTTCCCCATGGTTTCCAACTGAAAGGCCAGGTCGGAAGCAATGTCGGCGCAGATGTATTTCAAGGTTCCTTTGTATTTATGGGCTGCGGCCTGCAAGGCTTCGGCGTCCTGAGATTTTAGGCTGGCGGCAATATTGCCCATCGAGTCGCCCATATCATCCATAAAGGTTTTCAGGCAGTCGTCCAGGAGTTCCTGGTCCCCTCCCATGATTTCCAAAGCGGCCTCCATGTCCAGGGGCGGAGGCGCTTCTTCTTCAGGCTGGAGGAACGGGGCGGGCTCTTCCTGGGCGGAGGCTTCCTGCTTTATTAAAGGCGCTTCCACTTTTTGGACGGCGTTTTTTTGCGGCTCCGTGCTCGCTGTTTGCGTTGAATAGCTGCCTTTTTTGCTTGTCGCCACATTTTGGATGACTTTGGTCAGGGCGTCTCTTTGTAATGGCTTTGTCAGGTAGTCGTCCATCCCGGCTTCGATGAATTTTTCCCGGTCCCCGGTCATGGCGTGGGCGGTCAGGGCGACAATGGGCGTCCTTTTCACCTTGTGAGCGGCTTCAAATTGTCTGATTTTTCGGGTGGCTTCCATGCCGTCCATGATCGGCATCTGGCCGTCCATGAGAATCAGGTCGTATTGCTCCCCTTTGACGATGGCGTCCAGGGCTTCCTTGCCGTTATTGGCCATAACCACGCTATGCCCCATTTTTATAAGATTGGTTGAGGCGACCTTTTGGTTGATGTCGTTGTCGTCCGCCAAAAGAATATGGATTTTTTGGGTTTCTTCGGAGGTGTAGGGCGTGACGATGCTTCTGGCGCCACCCGCCTCTTCGCCGGAGCAGGCGCCCATGGTGCAAGACAAAGCGTCAAATAACTGCGCCTGCTTGATGGGTTTGGTCAGATAAGCGTGAAACCCCAGCTTTTCCATGGCCTGGGCGTCGCCCCGCATACCCATGGAGGTAAGCATGACCAGGGTGATGTTCTTGAATCTGGGATCATCTAAAATGCGGCTCCCCAATGCGGCTCCGTCCATGTCCGGCATTTGCATGTCCAGGATGGCCAAATCAAAGGGGTCGTTTTCTGTATAGGCTTTGTCAAGCCATGCAAGGGCTTGCTCTCCGTCGGGGGCTTCTTCCGTACGGCTTTTCCATCCCCGAAGCATTTCCCGCAGGATTATCCGGTTGGTTTCCACATCGTCCACCACCAAAACCCGTTTGCCCTGAAGATCTTTCACAGACAGTTCTTCTCTCGGGGCCTTCCTGGATTTTGGCAGAACAGCGGTAAACCAGAACGTGGAGCCTTTTCCTTCCTCGCTTGTCAGTCCTATCTCCCCGCCCATCAATTCGGACAGCTTTTTTGAGATGGCCAGGCCGAGCCCCGTGCCGCCGTGCTTGCGGGTTGTGGAGGAGTCCGCCTGGGTGAAGGGGGTGAACAATGTTTTTTGGACGTCCGGCGGAATGCCTATCCCCGAGTCCCGGACTTCAAAACGGATGACCGCGGTTTCTTCATCCTCGGAATCCAAAGACACCCGGATGACCACCTCTCCCTTTTCCGTGAATTTGACCGCGTTGCCGGAAAGATTCATCAGGATCTGGCGAAGCCTGCCCGGGTCTCCCTTAAGCCACAGAGGGACGTCATGGTGAATCAGACAAGCGGCTTCCACGCCCTTTTCCTCCGCGGGCACGGAAATAACGTCCGCAACCCCTTCCACCGTGTTGCGGAGATTGAACTCGATGACTTCCAAATCCAGCTTGTCGGCATCGATCTTTGAGTAGTCCAGGATGTCGTTGATCACCCGGAGCAGGGCCTGGGCGCTGGAATTGATCCTTTCAACATATTCCGTTTGTTCGGAATTCAGCCGGGTTTCCATGAGTAATTCGCCCATGCCGATAACCCCGTTCATGGGCGTGCGGATTTCGTGGCTCATATTGGCCAGGAACACCCCCTTGGCCATATTGGCCAATTCCGCTTCCACAGCCAGTTTGTTGGCGTTCTCCACCAGGTTTTCCAATTGCTGGTTGGACAACTCCAGCTCCTGCTTGGCGTCCAGTATTTCCTGGAGGGCTTGGTCCCGTTCCTCAATCATGCGGTAAAAGCTGGACGTCAGTTCCGCAATCTCATTGGGGCCCTTTATGGCGGGTTGGAGTTTCAGATTACCCTTGCCTGCGTCCTTGACCAATTCAGTCAACGTGATGATCGGCCTGGTTATTTTTGAGGCCGCATAATATACAAACAGGATGGTTAAAAAAGCCAGGCCGGCGCCTATGGCAAGCAAAATGCCCATATTTCGGTTGGGTCTTTTAAGGATTTCGTTTTTTGAAACCTGACACAAGAGAAACCATTCGCTTAAATCGCCTGAAAACTGGATTGGAATGATGGCGTTAAGATTATTGTGGCCAAAAGAGAGAAAGCTATGATCCATGGAAATTTTTGCCATGGAAAGAATACTGGTGCTATTTGATCCCAGGATATTTTTTTCCAGGCCGTCGGCTTTTGCGCTTCCCGCCAAGACTTCTCCGGTTCGATCAACCACAAAAAAGTGGGCTTTGGGATTGGCTTTGTGCGCATCCCAAAGCACTTCCGCAACCGTTTCGGCGTTAAAGACCACTCCAACCACACCCCGAAAAGATCCATTGAAAATAATAGGCGTGGCTACGGAAAAATGGCTGCTCTTCAAACTGCCCAACGGTTGGAAATGCGGTTTTGTTAATATGCTTTTCCTGGCGGCCTTTATTCTTTCGTAAGGACAGAATGGATCGCTGTCATCAACGGGCGCTTTTTCCAGGTGAAATCTCCCTAGCCCGTCACGAAACCAGAAAGGAATGAATCGTCCTTCTTCATTGTGGCCCTCACGGCCTTTATGCATCACATCCATGCCGTCAAAACCGTCAGGCTCCCAGACGGTGCGCAAACCCAGGAACTGGGGATTTTCCTTGAGGATCTTTAAAATGACTTCGTTGGCTGCGTCACGGCCGATAGTCGCCGAAGTCTTGGAGATGTTAAAGCAAGACAAGGTGTTGGCCAGCGCTTGGCTCACTCCCAGCGCCACATTGATTTGCGTTTTTATCCGGGATGCGTATTGCCGGGATGTTTCGATATACTGATTTTGGGCGGAATCAATCGCCGCCTGCCTGAGGGAAACGGCGGCAAAGGTCCAGACCGCAGCCAGCATGATTCCCACACTCAAGCCCACAACTAAAATAATGCGAGTTCTTATGGAATTTAGGATCATGCAGCAGCCTTCGGGAGGAGCGGATTCTCAGCGTTCACAGATCCACGCTGGGACGCGCCTGTTCTTGTTTATGCGTCACAAACTTGACGAGCCGTAGCCTTTCGCCGGTTGCATTCGGTTAGGATACGGCGTCGGGGGCGTTATGCCGGACAATATTGAAAAGGTTGATGGAGCTGTCCCCGTCAATATCAAACAGACTCAACCCCATGGTGTTATACCCCCCGGTTTTGTCCGGCTGGCTTCTTATGACCTTAAAATTGGCCAGCACCAGTAAGGACTCCCGGCCCATAACGTGAAGAATGCGGACTCTGCCCGAAGCTCCCAAGGGCAAGGATTTGGGGCTGGAAACCAGCATTCCGTTCATGGAAAGATTGCGGCATCCCACCTCAATGCTTTCCCCGTCCACATCCATGGTTGCGTGCACTGAAAAACTCACGCGCGGCCATTTTCTTTGATCATCCCTGCTCTGCGCCTCTTGTCCCATGGTTTCCATACTGACGACTCCTTTTTTTGTATCCGGTTTTTCAAGTCTGCAACAAACACCTGTATGAAGCAATAAGCATACCAAAACCGGCCTTTTTCAAGGTCTCGGCGTGAAGGGGCTTGACGGACTCAGGGAAAAAGGGTACTCCTTTACCAAGCGTTCAAAAAAAGGGGCCCTCCCCCAAACGCCCCCTTCTTTATTGCATCCTATTTGTGTGAAAGGGTTTAGCCATGCATTTTGATCTTGTTATCGAACAGCCTTCCGTTTTTAACGGCTCGGGAACCAGGGCCGTCATTCAGGATGTCGGGGTGAAGGACGGAAAAATTCAGGCCTTGGGAAACCTGGCGGAGGCCGAGGCTGGAGAGCGGATTTACGCCCGGGACATGGGGCTGTGCCCGGGTTTTATCGACGTGCACACCCACGCGGACATGGCCTTGCACCGGCCGGAGCAAGTGGAGGTTCTGGCGCCCCTGGTGAGGCAGGGAATCACCACCATCGTTGGCGGGAACTGCGGGGCGGGCATGGGGCCCATCTCGGACCGCAACGCGGATTTTCAGTACAAGTTCTATGAAATTTTTCTGGGCAAGGATCAACAGCCCTATATCACCTGGCAAGGTTTCGGCGAGATGCTGGAGTCCCTGGAGGCTGGCGGCCTGTTGGTTAATACGGCTATGCTGGCGCCCCACGGCATTCTTCGCATGCACGCCATGGGGGACAGCGTGGAAACTGCAGGGCCGGACGACCTGGCCGTCATGATACAAAGCCTCCGGGAGTGCCTGGAGGCGGGCGCCGTGGGCATGAGCACCGGGCTTCAGTATTTTCCGGGACTATGCTCCGACTCCCGGGAACTCCTGGAATTGGCCAAGGTGCTGGCCGAATACGACGGCGTGTTCACCTCCCACCTGCGCAGCTACAATTCCAACGGCCTTCAAAACGCCATGGACGAAATCATGGACATAGGCCGGGAGGCGGAGATTCCCGTTCAACTGAGCCACCTGTTCTGGGTGCCTTATATGTTCGAGCCCCTGAACACCATCATGAAGGCCTTTGTAAAAGCGGCCAGCAGATTGTATAAAATTCATCCCTTTCCCATTCCTTTAGACTCGTCCACCAAATCCCACATGGCCAAGGTGGCGAGACTGGTTGACAAAGGGCAGCCCATCGGCGTGGACGCCATGCCCACCAGCGCCGGCTTCACCCATCTATTCGCCTTTTTTCCGCCTTGGAGTCTGGAGGGCGGCTTGCATGGCGTCATGAAACGGATCGCCGACCCTAAAGACCGCCTGCGCATCAGAAAAAGCATAGAAAACGGCAAGCCGGTCTGGCCCCATCGCGGCCCGGATTCCTGGTCCATGAACCTGTTTAAAATCATGGGGTGGGATTGCGCGTCAGTCATGAGCGTCACAAGCGAAAAAAATCAAAAATACATCGGGATGAATTTCGGCGAAATCGGAAAGGCCCAGGGCAAACATCCCTTTGACGCAGCCTGCGACCTGGCCTTGGAGGAAAACGGAAGGGTGCTGATTTTCGAAACCCCCACCTATCCCGGCGACCCCATGGTGGAGCTGTCCCTCCAGGGAACCCTCATGGACCCCAACGTGAGCATCGGCACCGATTACATCCCCCTGGGCTTTGGCAAGCCGTCCCATCTGACCTACGACTGCTTTCCAAAATTCCTGGGCCAATACGCCCGGGACTGGAAGCTCCTGGCCCTGCCCGAGGCCATCCGGAAATGCACGGAACTGCCGGCCTCTCAAATCAATCTCCCCAATCGGGGGAATATCGCCGAGGGCTATTATGCGGACATGGTTTTGTTCGATCCTGAAACCATCGGCTCCAACTCAACGGCCCAGGATCCCGCCCATTCCCCCAAAGGAATCCATATGGTGTTCATTAACGGCCGCAAGGTGGTGGACGGAGACGACTTCTCGCCCGATCCTTTGCCGGGTATGATGATTCGAAGATAGGACGGAAAGGGCGTTATTTTTTGCAACAAAAAAAATGAGTCCCTCATAACGGATTTTTTACCCCCCTGGTCGAGCCTTCCGCATTGCCGCATGGCATAACCTAAGACGGAATCGGCCCGCCAAAGCGGGAAAGCCTCTGTACATTTTCAGCGGCCCTGTCTTGGTGTTTTTTGCATCTGAACACAGGTAAAAATTATATAATAGTTAATGTTGGTGTGATTTAGTGTTAGTTTTTAGTTGTTTTCGTCTGCCGCTTGACTATCTGTTTTGCATCTGTCAGACTTACTTTCGATTGGAACTCGGCCTGTGACTGTCTATTTGGGTGAGCCAGCATTTTGAATTGGGGGAACCGTGGGGAAATGATTTAGGAGCGTTGTTCTTCCGCTTCATATCAGCGTTTGTTTGACGGATTGTTCCTTCCTTGGCCGGGTATTTCACTTCTTTGTAATTTCGGCTTTTCCACCAGACCGAGCACGTCTTTTTTGATTGAACGGCCGGCGTTCCGCCGCGTTTGTGCAACCAACGTTGGAGACATGCTTCCATCCAAGGCTGGATTGCAGGACCGGTAACATGATGAATGGAAAGGGGATATCCCATGGCAAGACGTAAGATGAAAGACCATTACCGGAAACTTTCCTTCATCACGGATCTGGGGGGCATACAAAACGCCCTGGGCGAGATGCACGGGTTCGGCTTTCCCAAGCAGCCGCCGTTGAATTGCGGGTGCCAGTGCCAGCCGGGAGACCCGGTGTTGGACGAGCATTGGTTCTGCAGCACCATCAAAGCCAAGATTGCCGGACACCCTGAAAACGGCATGGAATATCCGTTTTACGGGGAGCGCATTTTTGAAGAAGCTCTGGTGGGCTTTGTCCGGGGCGATGACCCCATTTTCGAAGAGTTCAAGGAAATCATCGGCCCCCATCATTTTACGCCGTGGGAGATCATGGCGTGGCAGGCGGAGAGTAACGGCGTGGAGCCGCCTTCCCCGGAGGACATCTCCGTGGTGAGTTTTGTCATGCCCATCACCAAAGCCACCCGGGACGACAACAGGAAGGCCCACCAGTGGCCGGCGGAGCGCTGGGCCCAGACCCGCCTTCATGGGGAGCTTTTCAGCCAGCTTTTCGTCCGGGAGATAGTCACCTATCTCATGAGCCGGGGAATCCTTGCCGTGGCGCCGGACGTCACTCCCAAATTCAACAAAAAAAGATACCCGAAAGTCGGGTGGGCGTCTCCCTGGTCCCATCGCCATGTGGCCTACGCCGCCGGGCTGGGAACCTTTGGCATGCACGACTTTTTAATTACGGAAAAAGGCTGCGCACACCGTCTGGGCAGCTTTGTAGTCAACCTGCGCCTGCAGCCCAACCGGGAGCGGTCCGAGGACATCCACGCCAACTGTCTGCATTATCAGGGCGTAAAATGCCTGAAATGCATGGAGCGATGCCCGGTGGGCGCCATTTCCGAGGACGGCGCCCATGACAAGGAAAAATGCTATAAAAAGGTCAAAGATTCTTTAAGATACTGCAACAAACATTACCATATTTTCATTTACGGCTGCGGCCTTTGCGCCACAGGCGTTCCTTGCGAAAACCAAATTCCCAAGCCTTTGCAAAAAAAAAAGGATAATTCCGCCCTTCAAGAAAAAACAGCCGATGTGTGTTCCGTTTCATTTTCCTCCCATTCCGCGTCCGGTATAATCAGCTCCGTAAAAGTCCAGGATTGAGGCTACTGCCGCTTTCCGGGCGATATAATCCATGATTACAATATTAAATAACCCGCATAGCGGCGTTGCCTTTAGGGGCTAATGATCCCTTTGGCCGCGCAGCGTCCTTGTGGATGGTCAGGTGTGTGCAGAATGAGGAATCTCATCCATGTTCTCCCCGTTTGTATTCGCGTCAGTTTTGTTATCCCCCTGTTGCTGTTATTGCTTTGGTCTCCGTCCATAACGGACGCGGCGGATGACGAGCTGGAAAATTACACCTTTACTCTGACCCAGTCCACCGCAGGCCATACCTTCTGGACCACGCCGCCTTCGGAGAGGGTGTTCAAGGATGACGCTCCGCCCGAGGAAACCGGCTCTCAGGTCCTCGTTTATACGGCAAAGAACGAGTTTGAGCCTTTTCAGATTGTGGTCAATCCGGCATCCACGGGAAACGTGCAGGTGACGATCGGCGATTTTGGGACGGGCGTGACAGCGGAGTTGTATCAGGTCAAATACGTCAATATTGAAACCGTGTCGGACAACCTGGGCCGCAGCGGCGATTATCCGGATCCGCTCTGGCCTCTGGAAAACGGCGCCAATGTAAACCTTACCGCAGGCGAAAACACGGCCTTTTGGGTCAGCCTGAACATCAGCAGCACAGCCGCCGCCGGCGATCATTTGGGCAGCGTGACCATTGGCGGGACGACCATCCCCGTCAATCTGCACGTTTTTAATTTTTCCGTGCCCGATGAGCTGCACGTCAAGTCCCAGATGAATTTCAGTCATAACGCCGTGCTGCAAAAATACGGCGTTTCCGGGACCGGCGATAACTACTGGATGTACGTGGACATGATGAAGCAGTTTTTCATCGACCATCGCCTGACATCCAAGTCGCCCCTTTGGTCGGGCGGGCTGACCTCCTCCGGGGGCGCGTCTTACATCACCTATGATTGCGACGCCCAGACCCTGACCGATCCCTGGGACATTTGGGGCTTTGAAAAGCCGGCCAAAAAATACCTGGACGGCGTTGGTTTTGAAGAAGGAGAGCTGTTCAACGATGGCGTGGGTTTCCCGTCCTTTATGGCCATTACCTTTCAAAATAACGACTCCTCCCAGGATCAGCGGCCCAGCACGTTTTGCGGATCTTCCCGCAGCGCAAACGACTGGTATACGGCGAACAATCCGGACTCCGTCTATAATACCAAGTGGAAGGATTACATGCACGCCACCCAGGAATATCTGAGAGGCCTGGGCTACCTGGACAGGGCCTATTACTACATGGCCAACGAGCCCCAGGACGACGAGGATTACAAAGCCGTGGCCTGGTACGCCAATCTCTTAAAAAGCGCGGCGTCCGACCTCAAGCTCATGGTTTCCGAGGAGCCTAAAGAGGAAATTTACAACAATGCAACCTTTCCCGGCGCCAAGATCGACATCTGGCTGCCTGTCCTGAACAATTACGACCCGGACATCTCCCACGACAGGGAGAAGAACCACCAGGAGGAAACCTGGGTCTACTTTCTCCACGGCACCCGGCCCCCCTATTACAACCCCATCACCCTGGACCACCCGGGCATTGAAAGCAAGTTTACGGGTTGGCTCTTATGGAAATATCGCATCCGGGGCATCGCCTATTACTCCATGAACGGATGGAGCAAGAATCCCTGGACCAGCCCCATGACCGACGGCCACAACGGCGATACTTTCATGTTCTACCCGCCGTCCGAGGATAATTCGGCCATCGATTACGGCGCGAACAACCATCGCCTGGTTCCGTCCATCCGCCTGGAGCTTATGCGCGACAGCCTGGAGGATTACGAGTACCTGTACCTGCTGAACGGCGGCGCAAATCCCTTGGTGGACGCCGTCAATCCCTCGGACGCCCAGGCGGATAAAATCATATCCAGCCTGACCTCCTACACCCGGGACAGCCAATTCATGTACAACCTGCGCAAGTACATCGGCCAATACCTGGGGAATGAAATCGCCGAAATCCCGGATATATCGCCGCTGGTGCTCCATGACCGCTCCCAGGGCGAGCCGGATAATTATTACATCAACTTTCAAAACCCGGCGGGCGAGCCTGCGGCCAATCCCCTGATCGTGGACGGCAAGACTTACATGAAAATCGGCTGGAACGACTACGACCAGGGCTTGGGCTACGGCTGGTACGGCGACATGGCCCACGTGGAATATCAATACTTGTCCAGCGCCCCCAACGTGCTCCAAGGCAGCATCCTGTACGACGATTGGGGCCGGGAGAAAACCTTTGAATTCGACCTGCCCAACGGAAATTACGAAATCACGGTTTCCGTGGGATGGCAGGGCAGGACATATTCCCATAACCAGATCGTGGTGGAAGGCGTGGATTTCGTCGTGGACGAAGCGACCAGCCCGTATCTGGTCCGCACCAGGATGGTGGAAGTCAAAGATTACAAACTCACCATGGAAATGGGAATTTTTGACGAATACACCATGCTGAACTATATGGAGATCAAGGGCAGGTCGGATATTGCAGGGGACTTGAACGGAGATTCCAACATAAACCTGACCGACGCGGTGTTGGTCCTGAAAATCCTGGCCGGCCGAAAAACAGGCGCCCTGAACCCCGAGGCCGACGTCAACGCAGACAGCGCCTTCGGCCTGGAAGAAGCCATCTACATACTGCAAACCCAGGCGGGGATGTAGGTGCGAATCCGCCCGTCAGAGACGGGGAATAAATTGGGCCGGAAGCGACTGACGCACCGAGGCCAGCCGCGGCATGCAATGCCGGGGGCCGCCAGGCCAATAAGTGCGGCCTATTAAGATCATCGAGGTTGGGGCGGATCGGCGGATGGAAATCCTTGGTTTATGCCTCTATTGTTCTCCTAAAATCGTCATAACGCATTGTAGCGACAGGCCCCCGCGCCTGTCCGCCTTTGTCTGTTATTCACGAGCGCCCATTATGACTCGGGTAGCCCAGGCAAAGCAGTATCTTGCCTGGGTCGAGAAGCGACAAAAGGAGCGACCTGAAAGGCGCATCGAAATCAGGCAAGGCCGGCGGGCGGGATGCCTTGATTAATCCGCATTTATCAAGATTCTATGAAGGGTTTTGATTATATTATAAATTATGATTTCAGAGAGTTCCGTATGCATTCCCACGCAAAGCATGGGAACGAGCACTGACAGGCCGTCCCACCGCGAAACTTTTTTTCGGGAATCCAGCGTCATCCTCTCATCATCCTGGAACGCATATTTTTAACCACGGAAGGCACGGAACACACAGAATTTTTTAACTTCCGTGACTTCCGTGTTTTCCGTGGTTTAAAAAAATTTTTCTCAGTGAATCCGGAATTTATTCTGCGTGTGACGACGGACCCGCCGGCAGGGATTGCCCGGCGCCGTTTTGGGGCAGGCTGTGAAAGACGTGGATCATCCACACCACGGCGATGATGGGGATGAACAAATTCACCAAGGGCACCAGGGCGATGAGGGTGATGATAAAGCCTCCGCCGTAAACGGCCGCCTTGTTGGTGGATTCCATGCGCAAGGCCTGGGGCTTGCCGATGTGGTATCCGGCGGCGCTTTCGAAAAACTCCCGGCCCAAGAGGTAGGTGTTTAAAGCGATGGAGACGAACAGCCCGATTCCGCCCAAGAGATAAAAGGGCAGAACCAGCATGTTCAGGAATACGGCCCATGCCGTGAACTTGATGTCGTGAAAAAGGTCCGGCCACAAACGGGGGCCTTCCTGGCGCACTTTTTCCGGGTAGTAAATGCGTTCCACCTTGTCGATGGCGGTTTCCTGGAACACCCCGCCGATGAGCACGGTCAGGGCCGGAAGCATAAACCAACCCCCCACGCCCGCGGCGATTCCCACGGTTCCCTGGATCAGCCAGTTCAGCCAGGCGGCGTCAAAGTTCACCAGCCAGGCGGTAAAAGCGTTGATTCCCATAAAAGCGGCGATCACAATAATCAGGGCCAGCCCGGCGCAAGCCAGCATGAGCGAAACCAGCCCCGCCTTGCCAATGGAAGCGATTGTTTTGGCGAATGGAAACATGATAGATCCTGTATGATGAATAGCGGTTGCACCGCGTCATTGTGCCGGCGGCCGGTTGCGGCCGCGCAACCCCCCAAGGCCTTGCCTCGCCCTATAATCATCGGGCGGGCAATCGGTTTCTTATATTAGCACAGATCCGCTTGCAATTGCTATCACTGGCGGCAAATAAAGCTTCCAATCCCTACAACGGAATGTTCCCGTGCCGCTTGACGGGATGGTTGACTGTTTTGGTCCGCAGCATTTTCAAGGCTTTGATCAAAAAACGCCTTGTTTCGGCCGGCGCCACAACTTCCTCCACATTGGTGTTGGAGGAGACGTCGTAAATGGGGTTGGCGTAGGTTTCGCGATACTCCTTCAACTTGTTTTGAAGAAAGTCGGGGTCCGTCATGGCGTCGGGATGTCTGCCGTATAGCAGCATGACGGATTGATCCGCCCCCAGAATGCCCGTTTCCATGATGGGCCAGTACACCACCAGGTCCGTGCCCAATCCCGGAAGCACCCCCATGCCAAGGTTCCCCCCTCCGTACGCCTTGCGGGTAACCACGGAAATTCTGGGCACGGCGGCCTCGCACAAAGCGTACAAGACCTTGGCGCCATGCCGGATAATGCCTGCGTGCTCCTGGGCGGAACCGGGCAGATAGGCCGGGGTGTCCACCAACAGGACCAGGGGAATGTTGAAGGAATCGCAGAACCGGATGAACCGGGCCTGCTTGTCGCTGCTGTTCACGGTCATGGACCCGGCCATCACCTTTGGCTGATTGGCTATGATCCCCACGGACCGGCCGTCCAGCCGGGCAAAGCCCACCACGACCTCTTTGGCGAACTCCTTTTTAACCTCAAAAAAGTCTCCATTGTCCACAATCACCTTGACGGCCTGCCGAACGTCGTAGGGCTTGTTGGGAGCGGTGGGCACGATGTCGGCGAGCTCGTGGCACATGCGGTCCGGGTCGTCCCCTGTTTCCACAATGGGAGGCTGTTCATCGCAATTCAGGGGGAGAAAACTTAACAAAGTGCGTATATCTGTCAGAAGCGTTTTTTCGTCCGGGCTCCGGAAATCGCAGTTGCCCGAAACCTGGGCGTGAACCCGGGCGCCGCCAAGGTCCTCCATGCTGATTTCCTCCCCGGTGACCATCTGGACCACCATGGGGCCGGTAATGAACATGTGGCTGGTTTTATCCACCATAAAGACAAAATCATTCAAGGCCGGAGAATAGACGGAAATCCCGCCGCAGGCGCCCATGATGGCCGAAATCTGGGGAATAATCCCGGAAGCCAGGGTGTTGGGATAAAACACCGAGCCCCCGTGCTTTTGGGAAATGCTGCCGAAAATAGACCGCTTGCCGGCGGACAAAAATTCCAGTTCGTCCTGGTTGGGCAGCCGCGCTCCCGGGGAGTCGTGCAGCCCGATCAGGGGCGCCCGCATTTCCAGGGCGCGCTCTATGGTGCGATACATCTTGTACCCGTGCTCTATGCCCACGGACCCGCCCCGCACCGTGCGGTCCTGGGAATAGACAAAGACCTGGCGGCCGTTTATGGTTCCGCTTCCGCACACCAGGCCGTCCGCCGGGGCGTCGAGCTTGTGGCCCGCCAGCATGTTGAGCTCCAAAAAGCTGTCAGGGTCCAGCAAAAAATCCAGTCTTTCCCTGGCGGTCATTTTGCCTTCGCTATGATGTTTTTCAATGCGATCCTCTCCGCCGCCCAAACGGACTTTCGCACGGGCTTCCTCCAACTGGGCAATTCGTTTGGAATACAATTCGTCCATCATGATCTCCCTTAATGAAATCCCGCAAGGGACTTATTTTCCTTTGAACACAGGCTCCCGTTTTTCCAGGAAGGCTCCGAAGCCCTCGATCATATCCTCCGTCTGCATGCATACGGAGAGCACATAGGATTCATAGTCCAGCGCCTGGGGCAGGTCCCATTTTCCGTAATTTTGCAGGCCGCGCTTGGCAAAGGCTATGGGAATGGGGGCGTTATGGGCGAAGCGATGCGCCATGTCCCAGGCGGCCTGGGCCAGTTCCTCCTGGGGAACCAGCTTGTTCAAGAGGCCTATGCGAAAGGCTTCCTCCGCCTCCACCACTTCGCCGCCGAAAATAAGCTCGCAGGCTTTGGAATAGCCCACAAGGCGGGGCAGAAAATAGACGCCGCCCCAATCCGGATGCACGCCGCGCCGGACGAACACCTGGCCGAATTTGGCCTTGTCGCTCCCGATCCGGATGTCGCAGGCCAGGGCCAGGTTGCATCCTCCCCCGGCGGCCGGGCCGTTGACGGAGGCGATCACCGGCTTTTCCATGCTGTTGATCAACAGCACCGCCTGGTTCATGGCATGGCGCTCCGCCGTAACGGTTGGGGCCAGGGCCTTGGTGGTTCCCGAAGCGAATTCGCCCACGTCCCCGCCCGTGCAGAAGTATTTGCCGGCGCCGGTGATGACCACGCACCGGACGTCTTTATCGGCCGCTGCATCCTCCAGGGCCTGGACGATTTCCTGACGCATGAGTCCGCCAAAGGAATTGTATCTGTCAGGCCGGTTAAGCGTTATAAGGGCCACGTGCTCTTTTTTTTCCAACAGGACATGCTCCATAATCCCCCCATAGATGACGACGCGAAAAAACTCAGCTAAAAAAAGATGTTTCCATTTGCCGGCCAATCCGCCTGAAGCCTTCCGTGATTTCGCGGATGATTTCCTCCACGCTTTGCTCCCCGGCGACAAGCCCTGCCGTCTGGCCGCACGGCATAACCGCGGTTTGCCGGTCCCCTCCGCTCATGACGTACGTGGCGTCCCCGGACTTGATCATGGCCTTATCCGCTTCGCCGGCGTCCATGCCCGCAACCATCTTTGTGACCGCGTTTTTCAAGACCCGGATGGGCATGGCTTCCTTCCCCAGGATCAGGGTCGCCTCGCAGTCCGCGTTTTTGAGGCAGTCCTTGAAAAAGGCCGGAGCGCCGCTTTCCGTACAGAGGACAAAGCGCGTCCCCATCTCCACCCCTTGGGCGCCCAAGGCGAAAGCCGCGGCCGCGCCCCGGGAGTCGGCTATGCCCCCGGCTGCGATGACCGGGATGTCCAGGTTGTCCACCAGTTGGGGGATGAGGCAAAAGGTCGTCACATGCTCCCTCCCCACATGTCCGCCCGCTTCAAAGCCCATGGCCGTGACCGCGTCCACGCCGGCGTCCTGGGCTTTCAGGGCCATGGCCAGGGAGGAAACCTTGTGCACGACCTTGAGCCCGCCCTCCCGGGCAAGCCCCATAATCTTGGCCGGATTCCCGGCGGAGGTGCTGATGGCCTTCACTCCCATTTCAATGGCGACCTCAATGAGTTCCCGCGCATTGGGCCGATACACCGGAATATTCACGCCCACCGGTTTGTCTGTCAGGGTTTTAACCTCTTCCAATTGCCTGCGCAGGGTTTCGGGCGCCATGCCCGAGGCGGCGATGAGGCCGAATCCCCCGGCATTGGAAACCGCCGCAGCCAGCCTGGCGTGGGTGATCAGCCGCATGGCGCCCAGAACAATGGGGTATTGGGTTCCCAGGATTTCCGAAACCGGGTTATTCTTGCTGCAACTTGGCATACTCCTCCTTCAATTCCATTTTTTTGACTTTCATGGTGGCGGTGAGGGGCAATTCCTCCACAAAGAAAATTTTGGAAGGATGCTTGAACCGGGCCGCCTTTCCCTGGAGGTATTCCAAAACCTCTTCCTCGGCCAGTTCCTGGCCCATGGCGGGCACGATAAAGGCGGCGCCCGTCTCCCCCCATTTTTCGTCGGGCACTCCAATGATGGAAACATTCAACACCTTGGGATGGCCTGCCAGAATCTTTTCCACTTCCGCCGGATATACGTTTTCGCCGCCGCTGCGGTACATGTCCTTGGCCCGGTCCACAATGTACAGGTAGCCTTCCTCATCCATGTACCCCAGGTCGCCGGTGTTCAGAATGCCGTTGACAATGGCTTTTTCCGTCATGTCAGGCAGGTTCCAATAACGGCTCATGACCGTGGGGCCCTTGGCGAGAATATGGCCGATTTCACCCGGGGGAAGCTCCTTGCCGTTGTTGTCCCCAATCCATACATGGGCGAAAAAGCCGGGCTTGCCGATGGAACCCATTTTTCGCTGGATGTCTTCCTTGGGAACAAGGGTCATGGCGCTGCATTCGGTCTGGCCGAAGCCCTGCTGCATGTACAGCCCTCGTTTGGCCAGTTCCTCAAACAGGCTGGGGGGCGTTCTTTCCCCGCCTCCCATGACGCTGCGCACGCTGGAGACGTCAATCTGATCCAGCTTGCCGGTGTCCAGGATAAAC
Organism: Desulfatibacillum aliphaticivorans DSM 15576; assembly: GCF_000429905.1. NCBI lineage: Bacteria > Pseudomonadati > Thermodesulfobacteriota > Desulfobacteria > Desulfobacterales > Desulfatibacillaceae > Desulfatibacillum > Desulfatibacillum aliphaticivorans. The sequence goes on from NZ_AUCT01000020.1 coordinate 129,169, forward strand.
CGCCACATGGTGGTGAGCGCGAAAACCGCCGTGGCCTTATAACGCTCTATATCCTGGGCGAATTCGTCCGGGTTGAATCCCCGCCGCATGACCAGGGTGATGCCCGAAAAAATCACGGGGGTGGCCACAATGAACAGGCCTCCCGAATGGAACAAAGGCATTTGGGCCACCATGACTTCGTTGGCGGAGATGTTCTGATTGTCCTGCACATAGAGGGAGGTTTGAAAGCACTTGAAATAGGTCTGCCCGTGGGAAAGAACCGCGCCTTTGGGATTGCCGGTCACGCCGCTGGTGTATACGATGGCCAAATCGTCGTCCATGGCGATGGGGCTGTCCGGGACGGGCTCGCTAACCGGTTTGTCGTCCGCGCCTGCATGAAAATCAGCGGCCCAGTCAGGCCGGGCCGGGGCGTCGGGGTTTCCGCTTTGGCAATAGACGAACTTGTCGTTTTCCACCTTCAGGTTGGAACGAACAGGATCGATGGAGTAAAAAAAGCAGTCGTGAAAAAGCAGCAGGCGGCATTGGGAGTCGTTGATCTGGTATTCCAGTTCCGGGCCTGTCAGCCGCCAGTTCAAGGGAACGAAGATGACCCCCAGCTTGGCCGCCGCAAAATAGCATTCCAAAAACTCCATGCAATTGAGCATGAGCACGCCGATTCTGTCGCCCTTTTTGATCCCCAACTGCTGCAGATAATGGGCGCACCGGTTGGCGCCCTGGTTGAGCTGTTTGTACGAAAAGGGCTCGTCCTCAAAAATGACGGCGGTCTTGTCAGGCGTATTTTGTTCTCTTTTCTTAATAATATATCCCACATCCCAATGCGTTGACATAGCAAAATTCTCCTTTCTTTTCAGGGCGTTTTACGTGCAAATCAAGCTCCGGCGCAGGGCCCCGGCTTTTGGACGCAAAACGCCTGTCCGGGTAAAGCCGCCCGAAAATTCCGAAGCGCCCCCCCATGGGGACGGCCTTCTATTTGGTAATTAGGACTCTACAAAACCCCCTATATTCCCTTGAACACGGGGCTCCTTTTTTCAATAAAGGCCAGTTGGCCTTCTTTAAGATCCTCGCTGGCAAAGCTCTCCGCCTGAAGCTGTTCCGCCAAAGTTTTCTGTTCGGCGGTCAACCCGGTTTGGCGGGCCAGCATATTCAGGATGGTTTTGGCCCCTTTGAGGGAAAGAGGCGCATTGCCGGCAATGGAGGCGGCGAAACGCCTGACCTCTTCCTGAAACGTTTCCCTGGGATACAAATGGCTCACCACTCCCATTTCCCTGGCCTGATGCGCGGTGTACGTCCCCGCGGTCATAAACAGTTCCCGGGTTGCACTCATTCCAATGGCGTCCACAAATTGCCGGAAGCCTTCCGCGTGGTAGACCAACCCCAATTTGGCCGGAGGCATTCCGAATTTGGCGTCGTCCGCGGACACCCTGATATCGCAGCATACCGAAAGGTTCAGGGCCGCGCCGAAGCAGAACCCGTTCCACGCGGCCAGGGTGGGATAGGGAAAATTTTCCAGGGAGTGCAGCGCCAGTTCAATAGGATTGGCGCTTTTTAAAAGGTCTTCCATTTCCGGGGCGATTTCCGTAGGTATCGCCGTAATATCGTACCCGGAAGAAAAGGCCTGGCCCTGGCCTCCCGTTACGACCACGCACCGGACTTCCGAGCCTTTGGCCCATTCCTCCAAAGCCAGGTGCATCCGGATGAGCATGTCCGGCGTGAGGGAATTCCTTTTTTCCGGACGATTGAACGTCAGGGTTCCCACATGGTTTGTTACTTCCACAAGCAGGTTATCCCGGGTCATGAACATCTTCCTTTCCCTGTACGCCCCCTTGCCTGTGCAGAGGGCCGGCCTTGTTTGGGCGATTCCACCCACAGGCCCGGATCAAACCCCCTGCCCGAAATCCAGGATGGGCCGGGTTTCCACCACTTCCAGCTTGACAAGGTGCTTGAGCATGGAGGAGGCGTCGCCAATGCGTTTTTTGATTTCCGCGTGAACCGCCTCGAACTCCGGCCCTTCGTCGGCCGTGTCCAGCATTTTCAAATAAAGGCGGCATCCTTCCATGGCCATGCCGGTCTTGCCCTGGATGGTCACAAAAAGGGCGGCGAAGGGATTTTGATTGAGATTGTCGTAGGTCCTGTTATCGCCCAGCATCAGGCGGATTTTGTCGCCGTCCACCAGCGTGGGGGAGCCGAAAACCGCCGCATTAACCCTTCCTTCGGCGTTGGCAGTGGCAAGCACATTGGTTCTGTCGGGCGACTCCAGGAATTCGGCGACGGTTTCACTTACCTGCATAACGTTTCTCCTTTGCGTCTTGAGCTTCAATCAGTGGAAAAGATCCTGTTCAGCCTGTTTTCCGCAGCCAGGTTCTTTGCGTCTCCATAAAGAAATGACCATTTCAAAAGTTTTTCCATGGCCGACGGAAGCTGTCCGAAGCGGCTTACGAACTGAATGGTCCTCCCATACTGCTCCTTCATTCGGCTCCGGTCCTTTACGCCGCATCCAATGGTGACCAGATTGATGTTTTGCTGACGGCAGTAATCTATCCCGCACGACGCATCCACCCCGAAATTGGACTCCCCGTCCGTAACGTGGATGAGCAGCTTGCGCCGTTTGTCTTTGGGCATAAAATACGCCGCTGCGATGATGGCCTGCCCCGAGGCGGTCTGGCCGCTGGGCGGCACGGATAAAAGGTTTCGGCCGGAAATCAGCCGGGACATCATGCAAATGCCGTCCATTTCAAAATAGGCCCAGGCGCCCAGGCGGTTTTGCGAGCCGGAAAGGGCCTTATGCATATTGCCCACGGTGTTTTCCACCATGCGCCATTTACCGCCCCGCATGCTGCCCGTGGCGTCCAAAAGCAGGGTGACGTTCCAGTCCTCGGAAGGCATGGAATCCACCTGACGAAAGCAGCGGCCGTTGATGGGCGCCCGGTAAAGCCTGCGCCGGTCTATGCGTCCGCAGGCAAGCCCCCGGCTGACTATTTTTTGCCGCTCTGCGTAATTGGCGAATATAGCCCTCAGCCGGCCCACGGTTTTCCGGTCGATGACCGGGTGGGCGGCGATGTTGAAATCCCATCTGGATATGGGCGCCACGTCCGGGTTGTCCGGTCCGACTATGGACCGGATAATGGGCGTAATATCCGCAGAGCCCTGCGCCAGGCTGATTTCGACATCCCGTCTTAGCTCGGCGTCCAGGCCATTTTTTTTCGTTTTGGCGGGGAGGGCGGCGTCCTGCGCATTGACGCTGGAGACTGCCGAAGCCGGCGCCCACAAAAGGCGCTTATCCAAAATTTGCAGGCCCTTTACCGCCCCTTCGAGCGCAGCCCAGGCGTTTTTGTAGAGGGCCGCCCGCTCCTGGCAGCGCTGGAGTACGCCTGCGCGCCGATCCGGAAGATTCTTCAGATTTCCGGTCAGATTTTGAAGGATTTCCAGGCCTTTTTCGTAGGCCGGGTTCACGGCGCCCTCATCCTGTACAGTCCATACGGACGCCCACCAAAGATGAATGAGAGCCTCCAGGCTGGGCTTTTCCCGGTTCAAACGGGATTCGGCGTCCTCTAAAACCCTGTTTCGTACGCCGGACGTGTAGCGGCCCAGGACCGACCGGTCCGCCAAAAGGTCCACGTATATATCCTCGCCGGTGTGGACAATTCTTTGAAAGGCGACCCTGGACAATCCGGGCAATGCGGCAAAATCCGGGGAAAGCAGTTTCCACACCTTTTCCGACCACTCTGTTTTATGGAAGGCCTCATGGACCGTCAGCCCCACGGCCGCATCCACGGTCTTGGGAGGCACGGGGTATTCGCCCATAACCAGGGCCGGATCAATGACAATGGAAGCCGCCTCGCCGTGGGACATGCCCGAATATTCGATGACGCCCACATTAGGCCCGATGTGGCCTGCCGCCTTGCGGAGCGCCCGAAGCAGGTTGGCAAGCTCTTCGGCTTCCAAGCAGGAGGTGTTTTTCCGCCAGAAGCCTGACAGGGACGGAGGCGACGCGTTCCCATGGTGATCGGCTCGCGGATTAGTATGCATTGTATCTGCTTCCATTGGACTTTTCCGTTGCTCCGGTCTGCAGGTGCAGGGAGAGCAGCACCGATTCCAGAATGTCGCGGCTCACCTGAAGGCTTTCGGCGAAAGCCTCTTTCACCGTAGCTCCCACGGCGACCATTTCGGCGATCATGAGGGTGTGCCGGGTGGATACGGTAACAGGCTCCTGGGCGTTTTTTCTAAGCTGGCCCGCCACATTCACGATGGTTTGGGCGTCCGCCGGGCTGATTCCGGTTTTCAGGTGCAAAACATTGGTTTCCACTTGGGGCGTCAAATAGTCCATGAGGGTCACGTAAAACCGATCCCTCAAGGCGGCGTCCAGCATTTCGGTTCCCACAAACTCCTCGCCCTCATTAAGGGTTGCGAAAAAAACCACCCCCGGCGCCACCTTGATAAGCCCCAGTTCATCGGTCCAGACCTGCCGGTCCTGGGAGAGAACCGAAAACAGCATGTTCAAAGCCTTGGGATGTTCGGGCCTGTTGATTTCCTCCAGGTGAATCACGCATCCGGGAGTTTGGATGGCCTGGGGAAAAAGGAATTGCTGATAATAGGTCTCGCCGTCCTTGAGCCTGTGCTCTCCAAAAAGCTGTCCGGGTTCGGATAAAATGCCGATTTGAAAAGCAGCCAGGGGGCGATTGTTCCTGGCGGCGAACTGACGCACCATGGTGGATTTTCCGCACCCCTGCCTGCCTGCCGCCAGTACATTGACGGGGTGGCGTTGCGACAAGGCTTCGATCCTTCCCAGGTTGTCAATGATGTCTTGGGGCAGGAAAAAATGCTCCTCCCGCTGGGGGATTTCCAATCCGTGTTCCGTTTCCGCCATTGTTTTTCCCTTCCTTTAAAAAAACAACTCCCGGGACCGCTGTTTGATAAAATCCCCCAACTGGGGAATGTTCCAGCGTTCGTTCATGCGCCGCAACCCGCCTATCAATTCCATGGCCCTTTTTTGCACCTCCGGCTTGTCAGAGCGCTCTATCCCGGCCAGTTCCCGGCACAGATCACGCATTTGCATTTCTTCCTTTTCCAGGGCCGCGGCCCGGGAGAACATGACATGAGCTCCGCACCGGGGGCATTGGCGCATGTCGGACTCCCCGCAGGCGGGGCAGCCGTTTTTGCACAGAAAGGCAAAATCCTGGACTTCGCCCTTAAAACCGCATTCATGACAAGCAAGCTCCACGCTTACCTCCTTGGGTCTGTCTTACTCGGACGTCAGGGTTGGTAAAACTCTGGCGTAAGCATGAAAACCGGGCCGGGACCATCTTATGCCGAAAGAAATCCCGGCCCGGCGGCGAAACAATTACCTGGCGTCTTCCGCCAGGCCTTCAATGCCCGCGGATTTGCCCCAGGGGGCCTCGCCTGCGTCCACCCTTTGGCGGGCTTCCCCGGCCATTTCGTCCACGGCGAGCCATGCCTGGCATTGGGGGCACTGACGCAGGGTTATGGGAGCGTCAATGCGTGCGTTGTAGAGATACCGGAAAGAGGAAACTCCGGCTTCGTGACTGCATTCCGTGCATTTCATGTTTTTTCCTCCTGAAATCCGAGGGGCCCAGCCCCCCGGATTTTTTCTTTCTTGCGGAATGATGCATTTCCTCCGGTTAGATGCCCTGGACGGTTCTTTGGATGATGTTGTCCTGGGTTTTGCGGGAAATATCCACAAAGTGGGCGCTGTATCCGGCCACCCGGACGATGACCTCGGAGTATTTCTCCGGGTCCTTTTGAGCGGCCCGCAGGGTTTCGTCCGAAACCATATTGAACTGGACGTGGTCCAGCCCCAGGTCGGCCCAGGTGCGGATATAGGCTTTCCAAAGCTGATAGCCTTTTTCCCCGGCCAATTGGGTGGGGGAAAGACGCTGGTTCAGCAGGAACGCCCGGCCGTCGGAAACGTGGTCGATTTTGCCGCAGGATTTCAAAACGGCCGAGGGGCCTTTTTTGTCCAGGCCAGGGCCGGGGGAAATGCCGCCGTCGTACAGGGCGTCCCCGCACCGGCGCCCGTTGGGCAGTGCGCCCACGATGGAGGCGTAATGAATATTGCCGGAGACGTTTTCGGGCAGGATGGGCCAACTGTTGCCCGAGGGGCATTTCATGACGCGGCTGTGCCTGGCGGTCTCCCGGAGGCAGCGAAGCATGATGTCGTCCACGTAATCGTCGTCATTGCCCCATTTGGGAGCGTTGTTGACGAAGTCCAGGCGCATTTCCTCGTAGCCGTCCCAATTGGCCTTGAGGGCGGTGAGCAACTGCTCCATGGTGTATTTTTTATCGTCAAAAACCAGCTTTTTGACCGCGGCCAGGGAGTCGATGTTCTCCACCCAGGTGAATGCCGTGACCCAGCAGTTGCCGCGATCCCCCACCGGGCTGACCACGTCCAGACCGGATTCCACACTGCGTTCGCTCATGCCGGAGAGAAAAGGCCTGCCGAAAAACTCGGGGTCCTTGTATCTGCCCAGGTTGACGGTGCGGACCAGTAGGCTGGTGAGCCATTCCATCTGTTTGACCCAGGCCTGGAAAAGGTCCTCAAAATCATGGAACTTGGCGGCGTCCCCGGTTTCAGGCCCCATTTGCATGCCCACCACGTGGTCATAGCCGTTGTGCAGGGCGTATTCCACCATCTTGGCGCAGTTGGCGGTGGCCGAAGCCATGCGCATGGGCTGCACCCCGTGCTTGGTGGTGGGGCAGGGGCTCATGCAGGCCTGATGCACCCAGGTGCGCGCCTCTTCCAGAGGATGGCCGTGCCAGTGCATGGCGTTCTGGATAAGCAAGGGGTCGTTGCGGATGGACGGATACCCCAGGCCGTGGCGGATGCACTCAAAGCATTCGCGCAGGACTTCGTCCTTGACTTTGGGATGCCATCGGAACCCAAAGGTGGGATTGGACACCCTGACCAGGCGGGCCGCCTGGAGAAAGGCGACGGTCAGATCGTTGCACGCGTCCGAGCCGTCCTTGTTCACGCCTCCCAGGGTCCAGACCCAGGTGCCGGTAATGCCCTGAAGGCCTTCCCGCGCCCACCGGGGGGCGAAGCCGCCCACCTCGTAAGCCCGAATCATGAACTCGCCCACCAGATCCAATGCGTCTTCCTTGGTGAGGGTTTTGTCGACGTTCACGTCCTTGTCGTAATAGGGCCCGTGATAATAGTCGGGCCTTGCCGGCCAGGCCCCTTCGTGGGCTTCCGTTCTGGCGAATATCTGGATGAAGTGGTCGTACTGCAGGGATTCCTGGAGATTCCTGGGCGCCCTGGCAGGCACTCTTTCGCAGGTTTCGGCGATTTTAAGCAGTTCTTCCCGCCGTTTTTCATCCGTCTCCATGTTTTCGGCCATGGTTCTCGCCAGCCTTGCATACCGCTTGGCGTGACGGATGCCCGCCTCCAGGACCAGGATCATGGCGTCCCAGTTCTGGAGTCTGTCGTAGATATCCAGGATTTCAGGGCCGGGAACGCCCACGGTTTTATCCTCGGCCTTTTCAATGGCTGCGTTGATTTCCTCGATAATGTCTTCAAATCCCCGCCTTCCCGCAAACAGGTACTCATAATCCTTGCCGGAGTATCCGTAGGCGGAGGAAGGCGCTCCCCAGCCAATGGCGCCGGATAGGAATTTCACCGCGTCTTCGGGGTCCAGGATGCGGGCCACCTTGTCCACGGCTGTCTGGCCCGCCCAATAGTCATTGAGCTCCGCCACTTTTTGCAGGGATTCATTTTCGGGCTCGGGCATGATGCCCGGTTCGTTGTAGGCTTCCTCGTTGACCATGGACGCGCCGTCCACACGCCACATGATGGTGTTGGGCAGGCTGCCGAAGTAGCCCACCAATTGGGCGTGGTCGGTGATGAAGATCGTTTTTTTGTCCAGGACATGGGCGATGGCCTTGGCTCTGCGCATCATGATTGGGTCGTATTTCCAGAATTTCCACATGTCCGTAAAAAGGGTCGCGCATTCCAAATCCAGCTTAATTCCCGGGGCGTAATTGCCCCCCAAAGCGCCTTTTTTCCAGATAGATTTTCTTAAGTAATCCAGACGCTTGGAACGCTTTTTTTCAGCGACCCACCACCATTCCTGTTTGTCTTCCAGTTCTTGGACAGACTGGTCCTGTGCTGGTTCTGCTACCATTTCCATTCCTCCACATTGTGGGACAATCTCCCCCCGGACCTGTCCCGTTTTGAATTATGGGTATGGTAAAAACCCAACTAATACGGTTTTTATGACTCTACTTTTTTTTTGGTTCTACTTCTTTTGAAAGGATTCACATCCGGAAGCGTCGTTGTCCTCCCGGACCGGCTTGCTTTGGTAGAAAGCCTGCCTGGGATCCACCACCCTGCGGACGCAGTCCCCCTGGCCGGGTTCATCTTCCCTGAGGAAAAAACTTCTGCATTCGGCGCATGTCGACATAAGAACCATCACCTCCTTTCAATTCGATTTGACCTGAGAATTCGATTCGCAGCGCAGCGTTTATTTAATGGCTTTTTCCATCTGACGCTGCACTCTCCTGTATGAAGGATCATTGACTTCGTTGCCGTCGGTATCAATTAAATCCTGGCGGTTGAAATACTCGCACCCGGCGCCGTCGCTGTTGAACAGAACCGTCAGGCTGGCCTGGCCTTCCATGACATAGACAGGCGGATTCACCTTGATGTCGGACCCCACCTTGAGCTTTTTGCAATAGCCGCGGCCGTCCGAAGCGTAGGCGTTTTCGGAAAAGTTTTTGCAAAACCCGCATGCCTTCTCGGGGACGTTTTCCCTTTCCTCGACGGAACGGGCCTTGCTCACGTCTCCCAGCATTCCATTAGCCACTTGTTTCCACTGACTCCTCCGGGACATTGATGCCTCCTTGTCATGACGATGAGGGTTTTCAGGTTATACCAGGCGGATCAACCGCCGATGGTTACTTTGCGTCTTCAAAGCCGGAGCCGCCGATGGTGGTTTTCAGGCCGCTCATTTCGTAATACTCCTTGGGAATTTCCAGCAGGGAGGGCTCCATGGCCTCCACCCGCCCCAAGGGCCAATCCAGCCCCAGCCACCCGTATTTGTCCTGGCACCAGTTGTGGTACGGCAGCAAATCCACCCGATGGATTTTTCCGGGAAGGCCGTTCAGGAACTCCACGGCCGCCTGGTGATCCTCGATGGAATCATTGAAGCCGGGGATCACCGGGATTCGCACCCAGGTTTCCACCCCGGTTTGAGTCAGGCGGGCGAGGTTTTTCATAATCAAGGCGTTATCCACGCCGGTCCATTGCTTGTGTTTTTCCGGGTCCGTGTGCTTGAGGTCGAAAAGGACTATGTCGATGTATTTCAGGAGCCTCTGCAGAATGTCCCAGGAACAGTACCCGTTGGTGTCCAGGCAGGTGTGAAGCCCCCGAGCCTTGGCGCCCGCCAGGAGCTTTTCAGCGAAGTCCGGATGCGCCGTGGGTTCTCCGCCGGAAAGAGTCATGCCGCCTCCGGAGTTTTTGTAAAAGGGCAGGTCCGACTCCACTTCGTCCAGGATTTCCTTCACGGTTAGGAGCTTGCCCGTTATTTCCAGGGCGCCGTAAGGGCAAACCGCCGCGCATTGCATGGAATGATTGCAGCGGGCAAGGTCGATTTTGTAATAATCCACGCCTTCCGACTGGGCCAGAACCGGGTCGATGGGAGGCTGGATCGCCTCCGTGGGACAGGCTTCCATGCATGCGCCGCATTGTGCGCAGAGCCTTTTTTTCCAGAAAACCTGAGCTTTTGCGTCAATGGTTTCGGGGTTGTGGCACCAGACGCACTTGAGGGGGCAGCCCTTTAAAAAGACGTTGGTGCGGAATCCCGGACCGTCGTTTATGGCAAAACGCTGAATTTCCGTAATCAAGCAGGCATTGGCCATTTTTCCCTCCCGCTCCGTTTCCTTGTGAGGCGGAAATCCTCCGCCAAAATTTACAGAGTCGCCGCAAAGTCCGCCATGTCCGCCGATTCCAAGTGATCGATCCTTCCGGCAAGATCTTCCGCCTTTTTGCGGCCGATAACAGCGCCCGCCAGGTCCAGGAACTTGGCTCTGACGCGCTCTTGCTTGGCGTCCAGGGAAGGAATTTGCTGGAGGATGTCGGAAAAGCCTTCGTAGTCCCGGCCCTTGGCCCTGATTACAACCCGGGATTCCAGGGCGGTCATGGATTCATCCTTAATCAATTCAATTTTTTGCATCAGGCTTCTTACCTGGGGATCGTTCACCAAATCGTCGGTAAAGGCGGCCATGCCCGTGACTTCGCGGGTGAGGGCGTTGGCCACGCAATAGGCTACGGAGAACTTGGCTTCGGTTCCGGTTTTGGGATTGGCGTTGGCCGCTGCCTGCATGGTGACCTCGGAGGAGTAAACCCGGATGCTTTCAATATGGTCCAGGCTCAGGCTGTTTTCCTGCACCACCTGCCTGGCGGCCTCCAAAGGCGAGTGGGTGGCGTGGCATGAGGCGTGATATTTCTGGCTCAGGTTGACCACGTCCCACCCCAGGCCCAGCATGGACAGGATTTCGTCGTTCACCTTGCCGCGAAGCGCCTCGAAAAAGCCCTGGGGCCCCTCCAGCACGTCATCGGCGCCGGTGAAGCCATCTCTTGCCAGCATGGCCGCCATCAGCCCGGACTGGCTCGCCCGGCCCGCATGAAAGGGCTTGCACATTGTGCCGAAATTGCGTTTGAGCCCCGAAGCCTGGGTGGCGCCGATGCCCAAAGCCCAGGCGGTCTGCTGCGGATCCAGGCCCAACAGCCGGGCGCAACCCGCGGCCGAGGCCATGTGGCCCAGGGTGGATGTGCCGTGCCAGCCCGCCAGGTAATGATCCAGGCCGGCGCAGGCGCCGATGGTTCCTCCCACCTGGATTCCCATGATATAGGCGTCCAGCAACTCCCTGCCGTTTTTGTTTTCCTTTTCCGCCAGAGCCAACAGGGCGGGAAAAAGGGTGACGGAGGGGTGCCCGAGAAAGGAGACCAGAGTATCGTCATAGTCCAATGCATGGGACGCCGCGCCATTGATGAGGGCGGCCTGGCCCAGGGATTTTTTTTCTCCAAACCCGATGATGGTCGCCTGGGGGCTGCCGCCTTCCTGGCCGGCCCAGTGCATGAGCTTCTCCACCAGGGGATCGTCCTTGCCGCCGTAGGTTACGGCCAGCCAGTCCATAAAGGCGGTCTTGGCGTGATCGTGCATTTCCTCCGGAATGGAGGAGGCGGGGGTGGTGGAGCAGAACCCTGCCAGTTTTTTGGTCATTCCTATTGTTTCGCCGGTCATGTGGTCTCCTTGATTCCAAAAGCCTCCCGCATCAGGGGCAGCAGGGAGTCGGCCGCGGAATACGGATCGGTTTGCTGTTTCAAAATTCGATGGATTGCCTTGTCCAGGTCTCCGGTGCGATCCCATTTGTCTTGCAGACAATTCAGGATTTCGCTTTCCAGGAGGGAGAGGATTTCCTCCTTGATCCGCTGGGCTTGCCAGGCCGCCCGATTTTTTCCCGCATCCAAGCCATGGACCAGGGCGTCCACCAACTCCGTTACGCCAAGATTATGGATGGCGGAGGTTTTCAGGATCGGCGGCCTGGGCTCGCGGCCTTCGGAAGCAATGTCCAGCATGCCCCCGATATCCGCCGCCACTTCGTCCGCGCCTTCCTTGTCGGCCTTGTTCACCACGTACAGGTCGGCGATTTCCATGATTCCGGCTTTCAGGGCCTGAATGCCGTCTCCCTGGCCCGGAACGCAAACCACCATGACGATGTCGGCGGTCTTGACGACTTCCACCTCGTCCTGGCCGACTCCCACGGTTTCAATGAGAATCACGTCCTTGCCGAAAGCGTCCAGAATCCTGCTGACGTCGCGGGCGCCCTGGCACAGGCCGCCCAAAGCGCCTCTGGTGGCCATGGAGCGGATGAATATTTCCGGCAGATTGACGGCATCGCGCATGCGCAGCCTGTCCCCCAGGAGGGCGCCTCCGGAAAAGGGGGAGGAGGGGTCCACTGCGATAATCCCTACGGTTCGGCCCCGGGAAACCAGTTCCCTGGCTATGGAGTTGGTCAGGGTGCTCTTGCCCGCGCCCGGGCTGCCGGTGACGCCAATGATTTTCGCCTTTCCCCCCAGGGGGTAAAGACGTTTCATGGCGTCCTTCCAGCCGTTTTCCCGGTTTTCCACCAGGGTGATGATGCGGGCCAGGGAGCGTTCGTTTCCCTTTTTCACCCCATCCAACAATGTTTCCCAAGATGCTTGCACCAGAGATTTCATCCTTATGGTCTTGTGCGCCGAAACGAAAAAAGAGGCGCGGGATTATTACAATTTGACAGGCTGGGCCTCTCCAAAAACCTCGCGCAGGGCGTCGCAGATTTCCTGAAGCGTGCAGTCGTTTTTCACGCAGTCGCAGATATCGGGCATCAAATTCCGGTTTTCGTCCTTGGCATGGGTCCTGAGCGAGGACAAAAGGCTTGCGGCCGTCCTGCCGTCGCGCGTTCTTTTCAATTCCCGGAGAGAGGCCTTTTGCCGCTCTTCACAGGTGGCCATGAGGGCGGGATCGTAGGTGGCTTCCACCTCCCGGTTGATGGTGACTTCGAGTTCCAGGTCGCTGGTGTAGCAATTGACGCCCACCACCAGATCCTCCTGGCTTTCAATGCGTTTTTGCTTTTCGTAGGCGCTTTTAGCCACGGCCTTGGGCATGTATCCGCTTTCAATGGCCGCCACCGCGCCGCCCATGCCCTTGATCTTATCCATTTCAGCCAGGGCTTCGGCTTCCAGTTCGTCGGTGAGGGACTCCATGAAATAGGATCCCGCCCAGGGATCGCACACGTCGGTCAGGCCGGTTTCATGCATGAGAATCCGCGTGGCGTCCAACTGCATCTGCACCGCCTCCTGGCTGTGGCCCAGCCCTAAAGGCTCGTCCCACGGGGGGAAAACCCCGGGCAGGCTGCCGGTCATGCCCGCCGCCACGCCTCCCACCACGGCCCTGGGCCAGTTATTTAGGGTTCTTTGCAGCGTGGTGGACGAACACCCGATGTGGGCGGTGATGGGCTGGCGAATGGTCATGGCCTTGGGGTTGGTCACCCCGAATTCTTCTTTCAGCATGCGGGCGTACATCCGGCGGGAAGCCCTGTGAAAGGCGATCTCCTTGTAGATTTCCATGGACCCGCCAAAGGCGTTGAACGTGAATTTGGTCAGAAAGTCGTTGGGGTCCAGGCCCGCGTTGATTCCTTCCTGGATGTAGGCGGCTGCGTTGGCCAGGGAAAAGGCCAGGTCCTGGGTGCGGGTGGCCCCGGCCTCCCGGATGTGGTAGCCGCCGATGCTGTTGACGTTCAGCAAGGGCATATGCTTGCGCATGAACTGAAGGGCGTCCCTGAAAAGGCGCAGGGAAGGTCCGGCCGGATAAATATACGTTCCCCGGGCGATGAACTCCTTTAAAATGTCGTTCTGGGGAGTTCCCCGGAGTGCGGCGGGGTCGATGCCCCTGGACCGTGCAAGCTCTGCGTACATGGCGATGATGATTGCGCAGGGAGCGTTTATGGTGAAGTTGGAGGGAACCTTGTCGATTTCAAGGTCTCCGGTGTAGGGCTCGTAGATGACGCAAAAATCCCGAAAGCTGTCGATGGCCACCCCTACCCGGCCCACTTCGCCTTCCGCCATGGGAGAGTCGGAGTCGTAACCGCACTGGGTCACCAAATCAAAGGCCATGTTGGGGCCGCCGAAACGCCCCATGGAATGCATGCGTTTCAGATAATCGCGATAATCGGCGGCGGCGCCGAACCCGCCGTACTTGCCCACGCCCCTGGCGCCGCCCCAGTCCGGCCTGTAATTGGCCTGGGCCGCCAGTTTTTCATTGGCTTTGGCGAAATCAAAAGGAGCGTTTCCCGCGGTAAAGGGATATTGGCCGGGAAAACCGACCTTCTCGAGAAAATCAAAATCCCGTATGGCATTGGGCGTGTAAAAGCTGGTGGGAGACTTTTCCAGATTATACTGGCTGACGCGTTTGTCCAGTAAATTTTCCCGCCAGGATTTTTCCTCCCTGGCTATCTGCTCCCTCTTTTCCCGGCAGTCGCATTTGGTTTGATTGTCCTTCATGAACCCCCTCTTTGCAGCGTACGGCCGAACATGCTTCGGCCATGTTTGATGCCGTGAATCCGGCTGGGACGGGTGAAACAGTCAAAAATCAGCAGGCGACCGATTCCGATATGAATCCGGCCACCTGAGAGACGGCGGAGCCGGCGGTGAACACGCCCGCCACGCCCATTTCTTTGAGCGAGGCCACGTCCTGTTCGGGAATCACGCCGCCCACAATCAGCAGGATGTCCTCGGCGTTTTTGCTTTTGAGCTGATCCACCACCTTTTGGGTCAGGCTCAGGTGGGCGCCGGATAAAATGGACAGGCCGATCACGTCCACATCCTCCTGCAGGGCTGCGCTCACGATTTGCTCCGGGCTCTGGCGCAAACCCGTATAAATGACCTCAAAGCCTGCGTCCCGCAGGCCGTAGGCGATAATTCTCGCCCCTCGCTCGTGGCCGTCCAAACCTGGTTTGGCTATGAGTACACGAATTTTTTTGTTGTTCATGAATTCCCTCCGAGTAGATAGTGGCAGGCTGGTGTGCAGTATAATGGCAAGAAGGGCGCCAGAACGCGGAGTTTTTGTTTAAATGCTTGAAATAATGTTGTATTTTATCAGCAGCGGTTCTCGGGGGAGGCGCCCCAGGCGCGCCCAGTGGGACAAAGCCGCCCAAAATCAAGGGCGGCCGTACGGCCTTTGGAGCAGTGGATTAGGCATAATAGTCTGAAATAATGCAGGAATTGATTTGGAGTTTGTGCGTTGGGTCACAAATGGCCAAGTTGGGTCACGACAGACCCAGGCGCTTCATCTTACGAAAAAGGGTCTTGCGGGAGATGCCTAAAGACTCGGCGGTTCGGGACTTGTGCCCCCGATGCTGGTCCAGGGCTTTTTTGATCAGGGCCTTTTCCACGTTTTCAGTAGCGCCTCTGAGATCAGCCCCGTTTTCCATGGCTTCGGATAGGGGCGCCTTGGCCTGCACCGGTTCGGGAGAGATGAAGTCCAGGCGATTTACCGTGAGGTAGCGCTGGATCACGTTTTGGAGCTCCCGCACATTGCCCGGCCAGTCGTAGGCGACCAGTGCGTCCAGGACCTTGCCGGGCAGGACAGCCTGGCCCTGGCCTCCGGAATAGACTTTCAGGAAGTGCTCCGCCAGCAGGGGAATGTCGTCCCGGCGCTGGCGCAGGGGCGGCAGGTTGATGGGGATGATGTGAATTCTGAAGAAAAAATCCTCGCGCATCTTGCCGGCCCGGGCTTGTTCCAGGAGGTTGCGGTTGGTGGCGGCGATAATGCGGAAGTCGGAAAATTTGACGGCATTGCCGCCCACGGGGGTGTAGCCTCCTCCTTCAATGGCCCGGAGGAGTTTGACTTGCAGCATGATGTCCAGTTCACCCACTTCGTCCAAAAACAGGGTTCCGCCGTTGGCCAGGTCCAGGAAGCCTTCCTTGTTGGAATGGGCGCCGGTGAAGGCGCCTTTGCGGCTTCCGAAAAACTCGCTTTCCAGAAGATTGGCCGGGATGGCCGCGCAGTTTACGGGAACAAAAGGCTGGTCGGCCCTTTTACTCATTTTGTGGATGGCTCTGGCCGCCAGTTCCTTGCCGGTTCCGGATTCGCCGTAAATAATGACATTGGCTTCGCCCGCAGCCGCGTTGAGGATGAGCTCGTACACTTCCTGCATGGCTGTGCTTTTGCCGATGATATTGCCAAACCGGTAGCGGTCCCGCATGGAGGAGCGAAGGTTGACGTTTTCCCGGCGCAGGTTTTCCGCTTCCTCCTGCATGGAGAGCTCCCTGAGTTTTGTTTCCGTGATGTCGCGGGCGGTGAGCAGCAGGCTGGGCCTTCCTTTCCAGGTGATAAAATTGGCCTTGCCCTCCACCCAGAGTTCATTGCCCATCTTGTGCAGGCAACGGGCCTGGAATGTGCGTTCCTCCGCAGCGCCGGACTCCAGGGCCTCGTACAATTCCAGAAAATAGGGGCGAAACGGCTCAGCCGCCATAGATTCCGGGGTTTTGGCGAGGAACTCCTCCCTGGTGTAGCCAAACATGGAAGCCGCGGCTTCGTTGGCGAACAGAAATCTGTTCCGGTGGGCCAGCACGACCCCTTCGGTAATGCGCTCTCCCAGCAGGCGATAGAGCGCTTCCGATTCCCTGAGGCTCCGTTCCGCGGCTTTCCTGGCCGAGATGTCCAGGCCCATGCCCATGAGATAGGGCGCTCCATTGATTCGGGTGCTGACCCCCGTGAACATATAGGGAATCTTTTTGCCATCCTTGGTGACAATGGTGGATTCAGCCAACCCCTCTCCGTTTACGAATACGTCCTTGATGCTCTTGCGGATCAGGCTCTTGTCCCCGCCTTTGAACAAGGTGAGCAGGCTGATGGAACCCACTTCCTCCTCGGTGTATCCGGTGACGGTTTCCACGTTCCGGTTCCAGCGAAGCACCTGGAGCTTGTCATTAAAGCAATAGAATATGCCCGGCAGGCCCCGGATGAGGGTTTCGAAAAACTGGTTTTCGTTGGCCAGGGCCTTTAAGGCCGCTTCCAGTTCCTGAAGCTGCTCCCCCCGGGAGCTTTCGGGCGAAGCCTTTTCTTTTGCAGCCTGGAGGCTGTCTTTTGGGGTCTTCGAGGACGCTTTTTGAGTATTAGGCATGGGATTTAAATCCTGTTGGGGGGACGGATCCCGGCATGGGCAGACGCTGGGGCTCCGGTTATTGATGGCATGGTGCGTCAGTAGACAATGTATTCTTATTACATTCTATTTTACTCCATTGTAAAGACTTTTTTGACATTGCCAAATGCGGAGTTTGGGAAACCGGCGGAAATCCGCTCTCTGATTTGTTTGCGGCAGGAAGCGTTTTTCGCCTATTACACATGAACAGGTTTTTAAATCCGGACACAGGAATTGCAGCTTGAATCGGGCTTGCGAAACTTCAGAAAACCAGACGGTGAAAATAGGGGATTGTGCGGCAATTAGGATTTTTGGGCAAAAAAATGGCGGAGAGGGTGGGATTCGAACCCACGGTACGGTTGTGCCGTACACACGATTTCCAGTCGTGCACCTTCGGCCAGCTCGGTCACCTCTCCGCATTTTATGCGGCGTACTTCTATGTCTTGCCTGCATGGGCTTTCCCTTATGGGCCTAAGGCGAACCTTCACATGCGCCCCAAAGGGTGGGTGTCTTATGGCGCATTTTAATCGTTTTGGCAAGAGGTTTTTTTTCTGTTAGGTTTTTCTATAAGTAACTGCTCTGATTTTCTTGAAACCATTGAAATCCGCCCGGGCATGCGCTTTATGCAAGGGCTCTGCGACGCCGTTAAGCGAGATAACTTTTCAGCTTTTTTGATGGCGGAAGGGCAAGCCCCTGGATCTTTCCAACGCCTCGGAGGACGACATCCTGGATCTGTTGGATCAAAGCCTGGGGAAATAGCCGAAAAACAACGACGCTGGATCCCCGTTTCCGCCGTTACAGCATGATGATTGCACAACTGCCCGCAATCATCCCGCCTCCATGGCTGCCCGGGGATGACGGGGCGCGTAGGTCTTTGCACCCGTTTGGGCCTTGCCGCCTTGGGCCATAACCGGGAAGAAGCAGACGGCCTTATGGGAATTGTTTAACTCGTTCCCATGCTCCAGCGTGGGAATGCATACTGTAAGTTATTGAAATCAAGTTAGTTGCAAGATTCATGTAACGCTAAATTATACCCTGATATGCGTATCCTACGGAGATTGCAGTATCCATCGCCATTTTAACCTTACCTTGGAATACAACTGTTTGTCAGAACGCAACAATCCACCCATCTTCATGCCGGGAAAACTTCCCCGCTTTTTGCGCAGAGCGTCATGGAAAGGTTCTTTGCGGAGCTTTCTTTCAAGAAAGCGACTCGCCGAAGGCTTTTTTTATTATCGTTTTTTGTTTTTACCGTTCTTCAGGAGGCCGGGCGTCCATAAGCTCGTCGGACACGGCCAAGCCGTTTTCGGACATGGGAGGTTCGTCGATAAAATGGATGAGCTTGGACAAGCTGGAGACAATCTCCGCCACTTCCTGCGGGGGCAGATTTTCCAGTCCTTCGATGATTTGCTTTTGGAGCGGGGGAGGGGCGTCAGAGGCCATGTCCCTGCCTTTATCCGTGAGTTCCACGGTGATCACCCTGCGATCCTTGTTGGTCCGGGAGCGGATCACCAGGCCTTTGTTTTCCAGGCGGTCGATAATGCCGGTGACCGTGCTGGACTTGACCATGATTTCCGCGGCGAGCCGGGACAGGGACAGGGAGCCCTTTTCGTACAAGGCCATGAGGCATGCCAACTGAGGGCCGCTGACCAAATAGGTGCGGCTGAGCTCCTTGGTGTACATTTCCTCCGCCTGGATGAGGCGGCGGATGAGCCAAACAATTTCTTTTATTTTGTTATCAAAAACAACCGGTTCGTTTAACGGTCGATTCATAATAATAACCGCCTTCAATTATTCTACCACAGGCACGGAAATTATCACCAGGCGTCAAGAAAGGCAACTGAAATAAGCACGGCTGGAAAAATAGCGGGCCGCCTGATCCAAGGGGCTGAAAGGCCCCGCCGCAGCAGTTATTGGCGGCGGCGGGGCCGGGAATGATCACGTTGGAAAAAAACTGCTATTTCACGGCTTTCCGTGCTTCTTCAATCCAGCCGTTCCAGGTGTCCTGGTTCTTGGCGATCCATTCGTTGGCATGTTTTTCGATATCCTTAGCCGACTTTTCGCCTTCGTTCATCCTGGTGTTCTGCTCGTTGATGTCAATCAAAGGCAGGGTGAAAAGCTCAAAAAAACGTTTGGCCGCCGGGTTTTCCGCCAGAAATTTTTTGTTGGCCACAATCTGAATGTCGCAAACCACAAAGCCCAGTTTTACGGGATCGGTCACAGCGCCTTCTACACCAGATACGGTCATGCGTTCCACGGCGGGTTTTTGGGCATCCATGGGGATGATTTCAGGCACGTTGATCCACATGACGTCCTTGCCGGGTTTCATCTTGAAGATGGTCCAGTTGGGGGCCCAGGTGTAAAAGAAAACGGGCTTGCCGGATTTGTAGGCCGCCAGGGCGGAAGCGATGCCGGCTTCATAGGAGGCCTTGACCGGGTTGATGTGGTCTTTCAGGTCATACACGTCCATGTGATGGGCGATGGCTTTTTCACATCCCCATCCGGGAGGGCAGGCGGTGAGGTCGGCTTTGCCGTCGTTGTTGGTGTCAAAAGCCTTTTTTACTTCCGGGCGTTTGAAATCGTCCAGGCTTTTGATGTTGAATTTTTCCACGTCCCTTTTGGAAACCAGGTATCCCTGGAGTCCGCCGGCCTTGGCCACGTAGCCGATGGTCTGGGCTTTTTCGTCAAAGTCCTTGGGAACCTGGCTGTTGTGCATGGGGAACCAGCCGTTGCACCAGTAGTCCAGATCGCCCAGGGTCACGGATTTATAGAAAATGGGGTTGGCCAGGTCTTTGGGCTTTTCGGCTTTGTAGCCAAGCTCTTCCAGGCCCTTGCGGACCAGGACTTCCTGGAAAAAGCCCGTGTTCCAGGTGGCGCGGGCGGGTTTGACGGTGACGCCCTTGCCGGGCTTTTCCTGATAGGCCATGCCCGGCGCCGGAGCGATGAGGCAGGCCGCTACAGCGGCGATGACCAATGCTTTAACTAAACGAAAATTCATAATTCCTCCTCTGCAAAAATAGTTGTTGGTTTGCCTGTTTATCAGTCTTTCCTTTGAGCCATGGATTGGGTGATGCGATCCAGAATAATAGCCATAAGAACAATGCCCAGGCCGCCGATCACAGCCTGCCCGATATCCAGAGTGTTCAGGCCCAGGATGACGGGGGAGCCCAGGCCGCCCGCGCCGATGAGCGCTGCAATGACGACCATGGAAAGAGCCATCATGATGGTTTGGTTGAGTCCTGCCAGGATGGTGGGCATGGCAAGGGGAATCTGCACGCGTATAAGCACCTGCCAGTTGGTGGCGCCAAAGGCCTGGGCCGCTTCCACCAGTTCGGGATGCACTCCCCTAATGCCCAGGCTGGTCAGCCGGATGATGGGGGGCATGGCGAACACGATGGTGGACAGAACGCCCGCCACGTTGCCCACGGAAAACAGCATGACAATGGGTACGAGGTACACAAAGGCCGGAGTGGTCTGCATGGCGTCCAAAAAGGGCCTAAGCCAGGATTCGAATTTATCCGATCGTCCCGCAAGGATGCCCAAAGGCGCCCCCACAAGCGTGCAGAATATGACGGCCGAAAGCACCATGGCCAGGGTGGTCATGGCGTCGGCCCAAAGACCCAGCATGCCAATGAAAACCATGGTGACCACCGAGAATATGGACAGCTTGATCCCGGAAAATTTCCAGGCCGCCAATCCAATGGCGATGATGATGATGATCGGATGGATTGCGTTCAGACCATTGTCAAATCCCGACAGAGTGGTCTCCACGGGCCATTTGATGGCCTGGAAAAAGGGCCGGTAATTATCCACCAGCCACTCCACTGCTTGGGAAACCCAGGAATCCAGGGGTATTATTTTGTCTTCAAACATTGCTTCTCTCCAATACCTCTATCAGGGGCGCAGCACGCCCCGGATGGTTTATTCCGCCTCGATAGCGTTCTCGGCCCTGTGCAGGGCGCCCAGGAACCGGTTTTTGGAAACCACGCCTTTGTACTTGTTGTTTTCGTCCACCACAGGCACGGGCCAGGTGTGGCTGGCCACCAAAGGCAGGATGTCCTGCATGGAGTCGTCCATTTTTACCGGTTCGGCGTCCTGGATAAAGGCTTGATCAATGGGAGAGTCCCCGGTTTTCTTGTCCATGGCTTCCTTGAGGGAATCCGTGGAAACCAGCCCCAAAAATTGTTTTTTCGGCCCCAGGACGTACAGATAGTCCCGTTCGCTGCCGCTCAACAATTCGTGAGCCGCCCGCAGGCTGCCGGCTTTCATTTTGATGACCGTGGGCTGGGTGTCGCGGACAATGTCGCCCGCGCTGATGACGTTTGTGGGGTCCACGCCGCGGAAGAAGGCCCGGACGTAATCGTCCGCCGGATTTTGGAGGATCTCCTCGGGCGAGCCCACCTGGACCACCCGGCCGCCTTCCATGATGGCGATGCGGTCCCCAATGCGCAGGGCCTCGTCCAGGTCATGGGAGATGAACACGATGGTGCGCTGGTCGTCTTCCTGCAGTTTAAGCAGCTCGTCCTGCATTTCCGTACGGATCAGGGGATCCAGAGCGGAAAAGGCCTCGTCCATGAGCAGAATGTCGGGATCCACGGCCAGGCCGCGGGCCAGCCCAACGCGCTGCTGCATGCCGCCGGAAAGCTGCTTGGGATAGGAATCCTCCCATCCGGCCAGGCCAACCTGCGCCAAAGCCTCGGCGGCCCGCTCCTCCCGTTTCTTTTTCTCCACCTTGGCCAACTGCAGGCCAAAGGCCGCATTTTGCAGCACGGTAAGATGAGGCATTAGGGCGAAAGACTGGAAAACCATGCTCATGTTGTGAAGCCGGAAATTCACCAATTCGTCCTGGCTCATTTTGCTTACGTTTTCGCCGTCCACCAAAACGTTCCCTGCAGTAGGCTCAATCAAACGATTCAGCATGCGAACCAGGGTTGATTTGCCGGACCCGGAAAGCCCCATGACCACAAATATCTCCCCCGCGTTCACGGAGAACGAGGCGTTGTTGACGCCGACGGTCAGTCCGGTTTTCTCGAAGATGGCGTCTTTTTCCATCCCCTGCTCCAGCAGGGTCATGGCTTTTTGCGCCGGACTGCCAAATACTTTGTACAGATTTTCAATGACGATTTTTTCCATGCCGGTTCCTTTTGCCTGTGTTGCTTTTAGATTCTCGCCGGGCATGGCCGCGCCGTGCGCAGCCAGGGCATGTTTGGGTTTGGCGATCCCGCCCGCAATGCATCCGACGATTGGCGTTCTGATTATTTCAATTATAATACTTTAGTTTAAAGATTATTTCAATTCAAAATATATTTTCCAGTAATTTCTATCCTATAAATATTTTTTCACAGGGGGCGTGAAAGTAGGACTTAAGACCCTTTTCAAGATGAAAGACCCTGGCCGAAGGGGCGCCGTTCGATAAAAGCCGCTTTGTTAAGCGCTTTCTCCCTGCATGGAAAATGGAGCGGTGGGTTTTCGAACCCGGGATAACCGGGGGGGCAATGAAGCCGGACTTTAGTGCAGCAATTTATTTATTCCCAGGCCGGATTGGGCCGTGCTTTCCTTGATGTGGGGAGAACCTTTGCGGAGCATTCCTGACGCCTTGGTTCTCTCCGGCTGGCCGCAGCCTCCTTTACATGTTTCTCATATTCCGCCAATCAAAGACTAATCCGGGCTTAACAGTTTCATAACCCTGCGGAACTAAATACTCCTTCATGCTTCAAGGGCCTCCGCCCCTGAAAAATCAACCTAATTCCATCATTAAATCGATAGAGGAGCGTGTTCATGGATAAGAGACTATTCCGGCTGCTGGCGGTATTGTTGGCGCTGGCCTTATGTTTTTCCGTCGGGTGCAGCGACGACGATTCATTGACCCCTGAGCAGAAAGAAAAGCTGTTAAAGGGAAATGCCGTGGACGGCCCCATTGAGGGGGCCAAGATAACCATTACCGATTCCAGGGGCAATGAATGGACAGCCTCCTCCCGGACGAACGCCACGGGCGCCTACAGCATTACCCTGCCGGACGATGTCAGCCGGCCCCTGCGCATTCGCCTTTACGACGGAGGATGCGACAACGCAACCAACCCATGCACCCCGTTTGATGGGGAATATTTCGCCCTGGCGGTCAATTTTAACGACGGCGCAGCCGCCGGCCATCCCACGCCCCTGACCACCCTCATCTATTACGTAGCCCTGGCCAGGGCCGGCGGCGATCCCCTGGAAATAACCATAACCGATGTGAACGCTGCAACCAGCATTGTGGAAAGCCTGTTCGGCCTGGGCCTGGAATTTGAATCCATTGCCACGCCCCCCACGGTG
This sequence comes from Desulfatibacillum aliphaticivorans DSM 15576, assembly GCF_000429905.1. Classification (NCBI taxonomy): domain Bacteria; kingdom Pseudomonadati; phylum Thermodesulfobacteriota; class Desulfobacteria; order Desulfobacterales; family Desulfatibacillaceae; genus Desulfatibacillum; species Desulfatibacillum aliphaticivorans. The sequence continues at coordinate 152,176 of NZ_AUCT01000020.1, forward strand.
CAGACAAACCAGAAGATTGACCAGGACATCCTCGATGAAATGGTCGCCCACCGTACGGCCATTGACTTCCTGCTTTATGTGGTTGAAAACACGGCCGCCGGTACGGACGCGGCCATTGACGAAGTCCTGCTTACTTTCGCCCTGGATATCATGGACGGAACCGTGGACGGCGCAGCGGACGATTTGGATCAGGACCTGCTCACCGCCCTGAATTTCGACGATTCCTATATGGGCATGCTGAGCGAGTTCGGACAGCGCTTTGTGAGCCGCCTGAACGAATTGGATGATCCCGCCGCCCTGGAAGCTGCTCTGCAGGCGGCTGCCGCCAAACTCGCCAATGAGGATGCGGACGGCGCCATCGGAGAAGGCATGGGCGCCGCCGCCGTGGCCAACCTGGGGACTGAAGCCGATACATCCGGCGCCAAGGCCCGTTTGGCGACCTCTTCCCCCGTGGCTGTGCAACTGGCGGTTCTGGGAACTTACGATCCCGACCCGGATAAAGACATCTCCGAAGCCTATGCTGAAATCGTTGCTTACGATCCCGCGACCCAGCAGGTTTATGTCACCAACGCCGGCGAAATGCCGGACCGCAAAGACGACTACGTGAAGGTGGATATTATTGACGTGTCCGATCCTACGGCCCCGGCCTATGTTGACAGCATCGACGTCTCCGGCATGGGCGCCGGCGTCAACTCCTGCGCGGTGAAAAACGGCGTAGTGGCCATCGCCATCGAGTCCGACCCCAAGCAGAATCCCGGCGTGGTCGCCTTTTACCAGACTGACGGAACCTACATCAATCATGTGACGGTGGGCGCCTTGCCCGACATGGTCGCCTTCACCCCGGATGGAACCAAGGTGCTGGTCGCCAACGAAGGCGAGCCTAACGACGACTACACCACGGACCCTGAAGGCTCCGTTTCCGTCATCGACATCTCCGGCGGAGCGGCCTCCGCCAGCGTAGCTACCGCCGGATTCGCCGCCTTCAACGACGACAAAGCCGCGCTGATCGCCTCCGGCGTTCGCATTTTCGGCCCCAACGCCACCGTGGCGCAGGATCTGGAGCCCGAGTACATCGCCGTCAACGCCGATTCCAGCACTGCTTACGTCACCCTGCAGGAAAACAACGCCATTGCGGAAATCGACCTGGCTACCGCCACGGTTACCGGCATTTTCCCCTTGGGATATAAGGATCACAGCCTGGACGGAAACGGCCTGGACGCCAGCAACAAGGACGACGCCATCAATATTGCAACCTGGCCTGTCCTGGGCATGTATATGCCCGACTCCATCGCTGCGTATAATCTGGGCGGAGAAATCTTTCTGGTTACGGCCAACGAAGGCGACGCCAGGGAATACGACGCCTTTGAGGAAGAGGAATCCGTTGAAGATTTGGACCTTGACGAAACCGCCTTCCCCAACGCCGCCACCTTGCAGGAAAAGGAAAACCTGGGCAAGCTCAGCGTCACCAATACCATGGGCGACACCGACAACGACGGCGATTACGACGAACTCTATTCCTTCGGCGCACGCTCCTTTTCCGTTTGGAAAGTCGGCGCCAGCGGCTTGGAGCTGGTTTTCGACTCCGGCGACAAGATCGAGCAGGTCGTAGCAGCCATGTTCCCGGAAGCCTTCAACACCACGGACGACGAAATCAAGTTCGACAACCGCTCCGATAACAAGGGCCCCGAACCGGAAGCCGTCGCCATCGGCGAGATCGACGGCCGCGTGTACGCTTTTGTGGGCCTGGAACGCATGGGCGGTATCATGACCTTTGACATCACCATTCCCGAAAATCCGGTTTACTGCCATTATATCAACAACCGGAACATGAACTGGGACGAGGACGACGAAACCACCGGCCCGGCCCTGGACATGGCGCCCGAAGGTCTGATTTTCATCCCGGCTTCCGACAGCCCCAACGGCAAGCCCATGCTGGCCTGCGCCAATGAAGTCTCCGGCACCACCACCCTGTATTCCGTGGACAGCGCCTCCCGCAAGGCGGAATTCGCGGTTTTTACCGACCCCCATTACTACGATTCTTCCCTGGGAACCGAAGGCGCCGCCTTCGAAGCCTATCTGCTTCAGGACCGCAAGCTCATCGCGGAGAGCGAGGCTATCATGGACTCCACCGTGCAGATGATCCGTGCGGAAAACCCGGACTTTGTGCTGGTGTGCGGCGATTTGACCAAGGACGGCGCTTTGGCCAGCCATCAGGAATTCGCCGAGGGCATCGCCAAGATCGAGGCCGCCGGCGCCCAGGTGTACGTGGTTCCCGGCAATCATGACGTTAACAACCCCCAGGCCTACGGCTACGAAGGCGACAACGAAGTGGCCGTGGACAACATCAGCGCCGAAGACTTTGCAACCATCTATGCGGACTTTGGATACAACGAAGCCATCGCACGCGACCCCAACTCCCTGTCTTACGTGGTTCAGCCCAATGACTGGCTGCGCATCATCGGCATGGACTCCTGCAAGTACAGCGACGAAGATAACGCCGAACACGCCGAAACCAGCGGCGCTTTTTCCGCCGAAACCCTGGCTTGGATTAAAGCCCAAACCGAGGAAGCCGTGGAAGCGGGTTTCACGGTCATCGGATTTGAACACCACAACCTGGTGGAGCACTACACCGGCCAATCCGTGGACGCCATCGGCGCCGACTACGTGATCGACGATTACGAAAACGTCGCCACGACCCTGGCGGACGCTGGCATGCACGTGGTTTTTACCGGCCACTACCACGCCAACGACATCACCAAATTCGCCACGGCCGCCAGCTTTGTCTATGACGTGGAAACCGGCTCCTCGGTGACCAGCCCCTGCCCCTGGCGCACGGTCTCTCTGGACGGCTCCGAAAAGACCATGGAAATCTCCACCCATCTCATTGAATGGATCGACTACGACCTGGACGGCGAGTACTTCCAGGATTACGCCGCTGAATACCTGGAAGAAGGCCTGGAAGTGGTGGCGACCGTTTTGCTGCAGTCCCTGTTCGGCGTGGACGCGGCCACGGCCCAGGCTTTGGCCCCTGATGTAGCCGCCGCTTACGCCGCGCATTACGCCGGCGATGAAACCCCAACGGCCGAAGTCCTGGCGAAAATCAACGCCTACCTGGCCAACGAACAAACCGCGACCCTGGGCCAGATGATGGGAACCCTTTGGACGGACCTCAATCCTTCGGACGGCGCGGTTTATATTGACCTGGTAACGGGAGAAAGCGTGGACCTTTCCAAATAGGATCTTTACAAAACAAAAAGCCCTCCCGCCTGAAGCTCCGGGAGGGCGAGGAATAACCTGAGCCCGCCAAGATCGGACCAACCGGTTTTGGCGGGCTTTTTTTATTCGTCATAAATAAAGGTCAATATCTTTGGTTTCAGGCGGATGGATTTATCCTTTGATCTGTGATACTCCTAAGCCCGCAGTACGGCTTTTTGCGGCCCTTTTCAACCCTCAAGACATCTTACCGCTCGCCCGGAGTTAATGCGCGCCTTGCATCAGAGGTTTTATGGAGTATCGTAGAGAAATTGATGGAATGAGGGCCGTCGCCGTCATGCCGGTTATCCTGTTTCATGCAGGGCTCAATCTGTTTCAGGGCGGATACGTAGGCGTTGACATCTTTTTTGTGATCAGCGGATATTTGATCACAACGATAATTCTTAATGATCTGGCCAAGGACAATTTTTCCATCGTCGCTTTTTATGATAGAAGAGCGCGCCGGATTTTGCCCGCCTTGTTTTTTATAACCCTGGCTTGCTTCCCCTTTGCCTGGATGTGGCTGTCTCCGCATTATTTGGAGGAATTCTCCCAAAGCGTGATGGCCGTCGCCTCATTTTGCTCCAATTTCCTGTTTTACTCCCAAAGCGGATATTTTGACACAGCCGCGGAATTAAAGCCCCTGCTCCATACCTGGAGCCTGGCGGTGGAGGAGCAGTTTTACCTCTTCTTTCCGATCTTCCTGTTTTTATTATGGAAATTTGCCAGGAAGATTTTATTCGGCGCCTTGCTTGTCGTCGGCGTATGCAGCCTGTTTTTGGCCCAGTGGATGGCGCATCATAATCCGTCCGCCGCTTTTTACCTGCTGCCCACCCGCGGCTGGGAGCTGGCCGTCGGCGCATGGCTGGCCTACTACTTTGTTTTTAAAAAGGATCAAAAAGCCTTTGCAGAGTCCGTAAAAAAATTAAGCGGGCCGTTGGCGTTCGTCGGGCTAATTTTAATCGGATACGCGGTTTTCGCCTACGACAGAACAACGCCTTTTCCCGGGTTCCACGCCCTTGCGCCAACAGCGGGCGCGGCCCTGGTCATCGCTTTTGCAACGCCAAGCAATGCGGTGGGGCGCCTTTTGGGCGCCAAACCTCTGGTTGGGCTTGGTTTAATCAGCTACAGCGCCTATTTATGGCATTATCCGCTTTTTGTTTTCGCCCGGCACAGACTGTTGACCGAGCCAAGCCTGAATGTATTCCTGGGCCTGGCTGCTGCGTCCCTGGTTCTTGCTTATTTAAGCTGGAAATTTATCGAGACTCCATTCCGAAACAAAGCAAAGGTCCAAAGAAAAACGATCTTCACTTTCGCCGGCATAGGATCCGTTTTTTTAATCACAGCCGGGTTTTTGGGGTATTTTGGCTACGGCTGGCCCACAAGAATGCCGGAAGGGCTCATAAGCGCGTTATCCAGCGCGGTGAATAAAGGCCCCCTGGTTGATAAATGGCATATCATGGGGCCTGGACAGCCCGATGACGTCCGGGACTCGTTTAAAAATGTCGCCCCAGGCAAAAATGACGACAATATCATGTATCTGATTGGAGACTCCCACGCGGGCGCCATTGCAGAGGGCCTGATGCAGACCCTGGATAACTCCGATTACGGCTTCATGTACATCTCTTACACGGCGTGCCCCCCCATTGAAAACGTCTACAGGCCGGACAAGGGGGACGACCACAGGTGTTATGAGCACAACCAGGATTTGTACAATTACATCCTTGAAAACGATCAAATCAAATACGTGGTGTTGGCCGCCCGGTGGACCTTATACCTTGAAAAGGAAAGATTCGACAATGGCGAGGGCGGCGTCGAATACGGAGAGCCGGGCGGGTTGGACGTTATATCGGACAACCGAAAAATTGTCAGCCGGGAGGAAGACAGAAAAAGCAATCTTGAAGCCGCCTACCAGGAGTCCATTCAAAAACTATTGGATGCAGGCAAAAAGGTGGTGATCGTGTATCCCATTCCGGAAGTGGGATGGAGCGCGCCGGCGTATATCAACAAATGGGCCTTTATCCACGGCGCGGAAGCGGCCGACCTGGATAAGAGCGTGGGCTCCACCGACTACCAAGCCTTTCTTAAACGCAACAAAGGGGCCTGCGAAATGCTTGATTCCTTGGGCCAGCATCCCAATCTGTACCGAGTGTATCCCGAGCGCATATTTTGCGACACGTTCGTTAAAGGAAGGTGCGCCGTCCAGAGCAACGGCCGTATTTTTTATCGGGACGACAACCATTTATCAATTTTTGGAGCAAGGCTTGTAGCCCGGGAAATCCTCAAGACCCTCCAGTAGCCGCCATGTGGTCAAAAAAAAAGACGGGCGGGACCCTCCGGTCAGTCCTGAAAGCCCGGGCGCCGTTGGCAGGCGCGGGGGCCTGCGCTGCAAATCGAATTCAACCCATGGCGTATCAAAAGGCAGTGCGGCATCAGGGCTTGTCCTGTGTATTTTTTGGGCGGTCCATCCCGGTCTGCAGAAAATCCGGGAGTAGGGCGCGAATTCATCCTGGCAGGGTGGCCCAGGCATGCAATGCCTGGGGCCGGAGGCCAAAAGGCGCGACCCACGAAGAACTTTCAAATTGGGGATGGCCGGCGGGCGAATGGCCTTGCATAGGATCTCGTTCCAATCAAATTATCCTTATGCGCTGCAATAGCCCGGCCAGCCGCGGCAGGGCAGTATCCTGCCGGGGCGCGTCAGCGCAATAAGTGCGGCCTGTGCATTGCTGGAAACCAGTGAGGACGGGCGGCCCAGGGAAGCTATTTGAGCCCATGCGCTCAATGTTGCACTTTCCATACAGTCCTGCGGCCATGTAATTTTAATTGACGGGTAATTGATGGGAAGAGGGTAAAACAAAGGGTTGTAATTGTATCTATCTGTAAATATTGTATAATTTTAATTGATGGGTAATTGATGGAAATCCGTTGCTCAAGTATTATATGCCTTGCAAGGCAAAAACCTTTCCCCAATCGTCCCAGGTTTTGGCGGGCTCCATTTTGTCCGGGAAAAAACAACTTGCCGTATCAATATCCATTTGCGATAAAAGTATACCCTCTGCAATCTATCATTCAATGCAAATGCGGTCTCTATTGATTGAGTTAAAAAACGCTGGGGCTGGAGCAGCTTTTGATGCTGACACCCTGGGATTAAATTCAAATATGGGGGCATTTTCATGAAAATGGATTCAATAAAGAAAATCCTTTTATCGCGTCGCCTTTTTCTGTTGGCCAGCGACAATTTGCAAAGCCCTAATGACATTTCGAGAACTGTTGGAGTGTGTCTTCTGCAAGATGCTGTAGAGGTTTTTTTGTTATCTGTCGCAGAAGAGGTAAACGCTAACATTAAGAATAATACAACATTTGATCAGTATATTAATCTCATTAATGATGAGCTTAAATCTGAAAAACTACCATTTAGAACTAAATTGATTTCACTGAACAAACTTAGAGTAAATGCAAAACATTATGGGTTGATTCCTTCTTCTTCTGAAACGAGAGGCCTGCTCGTTGCAATGGAAGAGTTTTTCAACGCTGTTACCTCGTCTATTTTCAATAAGTCCTTTGCCTCTATAAGTATGATCGATTTGGTAAATGAGGGAGAAGAAAAGGCCTTGTTGGAGGCGGCTAAGGACCAATATGAGAAAGGGAATTTTACCCAATCGCTAATAGATTGCCGAAAGGCATTTTTTATTCGTTTTGAATCCAAATATGACATTTCAATGTTTGAGAACCAGGATCAATCTGGAGGTGATGATTGGTTTGCGTTTATTTTGTGTCAAGCTCCCTTCTATGCACGAAATAAACAATACATTGAGGACAATGTGCTTGAACCAACTGATTATATTGTATTTGATTTAAGTAGGTTAGAAATGGATATATTGAAATCGGGCTTAGATCACACCGAGTTTTGGAATGTCTTTCGTAAGCGTTCAGGGGGCTAAAAAAAGTCCTACTTAGGAATTATTCCTACTAGACGTCCTCTGTGTTATGTGCTAGGGTTGTTTCATGAAACCCAAGCGCCCCATATCCGACCTGGACTGGCAACTCACTCCCCAACCTATGCGTGAGTATGTGCTCTATCTGGAACGCACCGTCCAACAGCTTCAACAATCCGTGGACCAACTCACCCAGCTTGTTCAGGAACAGGGCCAAATCATTCAACAGCAAAACAAACGCATTGAAAAATTGGAAGCCCAGCTCAACAAGAACTCCGGT